>CBFDAZ010000142.1:0-9750 GCA_965602825.1 uncultured bacterium | reverse complement strand
GCGCCGCCGTACTGACACCATGGGGTGATTGAGCATGAGACAAGCTCCAGTGGACGCGGCCCTGCTTGTATGGCTCGCCATAGCCTGTGGAGCGCAGACAGCGCCCGACGATCTTCTCCTCGAATGGCGGCCCAGCCCCGCGGCCGCCTCCGATCCCTATCCCGAGTTCACCTGGTCTGCAGCGGATCAAGTCAGGTACCAGGTCATGGTCGCCTCTGACCGCGCGAAGGCGGAGGACGGAGAGGGCGACATCTGGGACTCGGACTGGGTCGAGTCACGTGTCGCCTGCGCCGAGTACGCCGGGCCGGCGCTGGAGGAGGGGCGCACCTACTTTTGGCGAGTGCGGATAGCATTGCGGCTCGGAGGCGGGGGAGAGGAGATCGGTCCCTACTCGGATGTTGCGGAGTTCATATATGAGCGCCGGGAACTTCCCCACCGCCTGCCCCACATACGCACCTTCGTCAACTTCGGAGGCAACGCTGAGGTCGTCGCTTCCCGCTACGATCTGACCTTCCGCAAGGACGCGAAGCAGTTCCGCCCCGAGGCCATCGCCCTCAACTACTCGCTCCTGTGCACGATGGTGATCCCGTCGGAGAAGGCGGAGGCGCTGGAGCGGTTCTGCGTCGAGCAGGGGCTAACCCAAGAGGGCATTCTGGAGGACATGTTCCTCCACTTCGCCCGCGATACGAACATCACGCTCCACGTCGGGGCGGAACGAGCAGAGAACCCGCGGGAGACCCGCCTGGTGCCCGGCTGGAATCCGGACAACGATGTCAACGACGACGGGCGAGTGGATGATGCCGAGGCCGCCAACCTGCACGACCCGGACGCCACGGCCCGGGAGAGAGCACAGGCGCGCGTGCCGATCTACTACTGGGGCCCGCCGCGGGACGACTTCGTGATGAACGTGGGCGACCCGCACTACCAGCAATTCTGTGCTGAAGTCTACGCACCGTCACGCCTGCAGGGCTTTGACGGCATCTGGGTGGACACCGTCCCGCCTCATATCCCCGGGCCAGGCGGGGGCGCGGCGATTGTTGAGTATCCGCAGGAGCGGCGCGAGCATTGGCGGGACGACCTGCTTCGACTGCTGGCGACCATCAAGCGCACCCTTCCCGACTACTGGCTCCTGGCCAACGGGTGGAGTTCAACGCCATTCGTCCTCGATGGAGCCGAGTACGAGAACTGGCTCAACATCACCTCTCCGCTCTCCCGGTACATGGCCGTCCTGGACGCGGCGGCCGAGCGCGACGGGCGGGGCAAGGTCCAGATGCTGCAGGTGAACCCCGCCTATCATCCGGAGGAGAACGAGTTCGGGGTAAAGGCCGACGTTGACCCGGAGCGAGATCGCACCTTCGCTCTGGCGACGTACTACCTGATTGCCGGCGACTACACGTACTTCGGCTTCGGCCAGCATCCGTACCGCCGCTCTGAGGAGAAGTGGTTCCGGGCCATCGAGTTCAATGTTGGCGTGCCGCAAGGCGACCGGTACGTATTCGCTGCGAGCTCGGCGGACGAACTGCCGGGACCGAACCTGCTCGTGAACGGGGATTTCGAGGAGGATGCCGACCGCGACGGCAACCCGGATGACTGGGAGATCATCGAGCCGATTGAGATCGACCGGGAGAGCGCTCACTCAGGTGGTGCATGCGCCCGGATCGACTCAACCGACCACCAGATCAACAACATCAACAAGCAGTACGTCACGCTGAAGCCCCATACGGCTTACACCCTCTCGGCGTGGATCAAGACAGACGGCATCTCTGATGGACAGGGCGCTCAGGTCTACCCTTACGAGTTTGACGGCGCGACCGGATCCGGGATATCGATCGTCGCTCGCGGTACGCACGGCTGGAAGCGGATGGTGCACGTCTTCACGACGGCCGAGGATGTCGAAGGCCGGATCAACTTCCGCGTCTATGGCAGCACGGGCACGGCCTGGATCGACGACATCCGCCTGATCGAGGGCGCCCACGGGGAGTGGCAGGTGTTGGCTCGGCAGTTCGAGAACGCGTTGGTGCTCGTCAAGCCCTTCGCCGGAGGCACCTTCGGGGACGAATCCGGCACACAGCACCGACTGCCGGCGGCGATGCGCCCCCTGAGTGCCGACGGCTCGGTCGGTCAGCCAATCGAGGAAGTCATGCTCCGCAGCGGGGAAGCGGCAATCCTGGCGCGTTAGTCCCACGCCTCCTGTCAGCACACGTGTTGCCCGGTCTTCTCTCCCTGATGCAGGACGCGGCGGCCAAGGCCGCGCAGGGCATCACCACTATTGACGAGGCCATACGGGTCACAACGGGGGTGGGGCAGAAGTGAGATCACTGGAGGTCCTGTGATGCAGGAGAGACACCTGGAGAACCTGTCCTACGTCGAAGTGCGGGAGTACCTCTCGAGGAACGACATCCTGATCCTGCCAACCGGCGTGCTCGAGCCGCACGCGAGGCACCTACCGCTCGGGACGGACGGGCACTGCGCCGCTACATTCGCGGAGGCCATTGCCGAGCGGCTGGATGGCCTCGTTGCGCCCTGCCTGCACTACGGCGTGATCGACCGACTCGCCGGCTACCCGGGATCGTGCTCCGTCTCAGAGCCCACCTACGAGGCGCTCCTTCGCGAGACCATTGGCAGCCTCGCCACGTCCGGTTTCAGGACCATCATCGTCTCGAATGGTCACGGACCGAATCAGCCGATCATCGAGCGGGTTGCCCGGCAGCTCATTCGGGAGCAAGAGGTGTACGTCATCATCGTGGCCTGGTACGCTCTCACGGCGCGAATCGCAGAGGAGATGTACGGTGACCGGGGCGGGCACGGCGGCATCCAGGAGACCAGTCTGATGATGACGGTCCATCCGGGTCTGCTGAAGGAAGACCTCTACGATGAGGATGACTTCTGCCTGGTGACAGAGGGAGTGTCCACGTTCCCCTTACCGTCGGCCATGGTGCTCATGAGCCCTGATGACAGGCCCGTCTTCGACAGGGAGAAGGCGGAGCGCTTCGTCGAGCGATCCAGAGAGCATGTCGCGGCTGCGGTCGAAGCTGCCGTCCGCCAGTACCGGGAGCGATCCGGGACGTAGAGCCGCCGGACGAGCTACTCGTCCTTCTTCGGCTCCTCCTGGGCTTCGCCCGTCATCGGGACAAAGAGAACCGGGAGCCGGCCCTTCTCCACCATCTCACCGTCCTGCTTCTCAAGTACGTAGAGGACCTGGTTCCACAGCTCCCCGCACGGGATGACCATGATCCCGCCCTCTTTGAGCTGGTCGATGAGAGGTTGTGGCGGCTCGGCCGGCGCGCACGTGACGATGATCTTGTCGAACGGCGCATGCTCGGGCCAGCCCCGGTAACCGTCCCCGATGCGCACGCTGATGTTCTCGTACTTCAGCCGCTTGAGGGTCTCCTCGGCTCGTTTGCCAAGGACCTCGACAATCTCGATCGTATAGACGTGCTTGACCAGTGGGGCCAGCACGGCCGCCTGGTAGCCGCTGCCGGTACCGATCTCGAGGACGACGTCGGTGGCTTTTGGGGCCAGCTTCCAGGTCATGAAGGCCACGATGTAGGGCGCCGAGATCGTCTGTTCCTCGCCAATCGGCAGGGGGCGGTCGATGTAGGCGAAGGGCTGCTGCTCCCGGGGCACGAACTCGTGTCGTGGCGTCTCCAGCATTACCTTGAGGACCTTCTCGTCCTCAATGCCGTCGCGTCGGAGACGCTCGACCATCGCGTTGCGAGCAGCAGCGTAGTCGACTTCTCGCTGACATGAGGCCGGCAGAGTCGCCAGCAACAGCACAGCGGGGAACAACGCAGCCCGTACCGGGCGACTTGGATGTACCGATGTGCGCATCACGATCACCTCCTCGGCGAACGCAGAAGCGCCCGCTCTCGCCACGGGTTCTGTCCCTTGTAGTCTTCGTTGCCTTGGGCCTCGGCACCTACTCGGGTGGGCAAGAGCGGAGGCCACGGGACGTCCTGGCTAACGGCGGCTTCGATGCCGATGCCAACGACGACGGGTGGCCCGACGCCTGGTTCGACTACCACCACGCACGCATAACCAACGGGGGCCGTGACGGGAGCCAGTGCCTGGAGTTGTCCTGTGCGGACCCCTTTCTGGAGGCCCGCTGCCAGCAAGGGTTCCCGATTGACGGCAACACGATCTCCTGGGTCGAGATTGCAGCATGGGCGGCAAGTGAAGGATGCCGGCCGGGGGAGACCGACGCGGACGTGCCGGCGATCCGGATCTCCCTGTTCAATGCCAACGAGGAAGTGGTGTGGACCGAAGCGGTCCGCCTGCCTTTGCCGGCGTTCGGCTGGCGGCGGTTCGCGAGAGCTGTGAAGGTACCTGCGGAGGCGACGCATGGCCTCTTCACGGCGACTCTGGGCGGAGCGACAGGAACGGTTCGAGTAGATGACGCCTCGATCGCGGCGATCCCCGGTCCGTACGCTGGCGGGCGCGAATTGCTCCTGAACCCGTCGTTTGAGTGGGGGGGAGGGCTGCCGGACCACTGGCGTGCGTTTGGCGTTGAGCGGATCGGGCCCGGGAGGAGCGGCCAATCGGCTCTTTCCATCAGCCATGGTTGGGTCGAGCAGGAGGTCTTGCTGCCGGAGAGCGCTGATCGGCTCCGACTGCGGGCGTGGGTGCGCAGCGAGACCGAAGCAGGTGTATTCGCCCACCTGGCGTTCTACGACGAGTGGGGCCGGCCGAGACCGGATGCCCGAGGTGGGATGGTATCCTGTGAAACTGTCGGTGACCGGGACTGGGTCGGTTGGGAGGGCGATCGGATCGGCATACCGGACTGGGCCGCCATGGTGACAGTGCGCTGCGAGTGTGTGGAGGGGCGATGCGAAGTCGACGATCTGTCGCTTCACGCCCTCGACGAAGCGGGGGAACCGGTCTTACGCGCGCCGCTCCATGCTCCAGACACCGACGACTGGCCTGTCTACCCGGCCCACGAGCCCGACGTCGCCGCGGCCGACCGCGCCATCAAGCTGGCGCCGATCCGGGTGCAGGACGGGGACTTCGTCACACCCGACGGACGCAGGGCCCGCTTCTGGGGCCTGGAGCTCTCAGGGGCGGACTGCTTCCTGACTGAGGAACAGGTCCTCTCTCTATGCCGCCACTTGCGTGCACGAGGGTTCAACCTGGTGGTGTTCCGGGACATGTGTTGGCCCTCGAGCGTTGGGCACAGCCTCGTCCCGCCCTACGGCCCGGACACGCGCCCCTTACACGAGCCTGCCCTGGGGCGGCTGGACTACCTGTGTGCACTACTGGCCCGGAACGGCATCTACTACGCATTCGAGGTGGGAGGCGGCCGTCGCTTCAGGGAGGGAGATGGGGTCGTCGCTCACCGGGAGCTACCCGCGGGCGGCGGGCCGGCGGCCTTCTACGATCCGGGATTGGTTGAGCTCCAGAAGCGCCACGCGGCTGCCCTGCTTGGCCATCGCAACGCGGTGACTGGCCGCCCATACGCGGATGATCCGGCCCTGGCCTGGGTCTCGGTGACAGCCGCCGAACCGCCCCTGGGGCTGGCCGACCCCCTGCACCGCACGCCGATGCCCCCGGAGCCCTACGCTTCGGATCTGGAGCGACGTCTCCGCGAGTGGCTTCTGGCCCGCTACGGGTCGGCGAGGAACTGGCCTGAAGTCTGGCAGACGGCGATGCCGGAGGGGGCCTTCGCGGGACTCGTGACTGAAGCCGGGCTGGCCTCCGAAGCCCGGATGCGCGACACCACCGCGTTCCTGCACGATCTCCAGGTGCAGTTTGCGGAGGAGATGACAAGCGCGGTCCGCGAGACGGGCTTCGCCGGGCCGGTCTCCTCCGGCCTGCAGTACCTCAGCTTGCCGGCGGACCTGGCATCCAAGGCACGATCGGGCCTGGTGGAGCTTCTGGCGGGCGACCTCCCACGCCCTGCGGCGGGGCCTTTTGTGTCAAGCTCTCTGTGCTTCCCGGGGCAGGACGCAGCCTCGCTCGCCGCGGTACGTGAGGTTGAGGGCTGCCCAACAGTGGTTGTGGACGCCGGGGCAACTAGCCCGGCGGAAGCCGCCAACGCGCTCCTGTTGCTGTCTGCAGTGGGTGGAGCTCTGGACTGGGACGGCCTGATCGCGGCCCGCGTGGCGCCGGTGATCTCACCGTGGGGATCCCAGAGCCTGGCGTCAGCCCTGGCGCATTCGCCTCGTGGTCAGCGAATCCCGGCCAACAGCCACCCCCTGCTGGTCGAGTTGCTGCCGGTCGCCCGGGGATGTTTCCTTCGGGGCCACCGGCTGCCGGAAACGCAGAGGCCCGCTAGCCCGATGGCGATCGCCGAGGCCCGGCCGCTCGACGCCGTGGGCCTTCACGCGCTGCCCACGGCGGAGGCGCTGCGGTCTCCCGCTCGCCTATCGTTCCGCGCGGAGGCCGCCGCACTCCATCCGCCATTCCGGCCCGCTCGTCGGGGCAAGTCGATTGTTCTGGGCGACCTGTCGTGGGACTGGGCACGGGGAAGATGGACCGTGCAAGGGGAGACCGTCGCAATCCTGGGGGGCATGGTGAAAGGCGCCCTGCTCCCCGTTCGTCCATTCCTGGTGAGGATCGAGTCCGAGTTCGGGATCTTCGCGGCGGTGAGTGAGGACGGGGCACCGCTCGCCGAGAGCAGACGTATGCGCCTCAGCCTCCTCGGTTGGGGTGACCAGCCGGGCGCGCTCTATGCGGATGGCGCCCTACGGAACGTCATCGGCCCCGGTCGGTCCCCGATGCGGCTGGCTCCCCTGCAAGCCCGAGTCAGCCTGCCCGGAGAGGCAGCCGGGACGGACCTCCATGCCTTCCGCCTCGCCTGGCAGGGAGAGCGCGCGGAGTCTCTGGAAGTAACGCGCACAGCACGGGGGTTCGCGTTGGAGTTGCCCGCACAAGGGCACTACGAGCTCACCGTTGATTGACTGGCGAGTCCGTGCGGAGAACGAGCTTCAGTCGACCTCCCAGCGCACAACACGGACCTTCGGGTGTCGCTGGGCACGTGAAAACGCGCGCAGCAAGGCAATCCCCGCCAGGAAGCCGGCCGCGTGGGCGGCAAAGGCCACGCCGGCGCTGCCCGAGGCCGGGATCGGGCCCAGAGTGTAGAGCGCATTGAGCGTCTGGATGACGAACCAGATGCCGATGAAGATGACAGCCGGGATGTCGATGAAGATCGGGAAGAAGAACAGCAGAAAGATCGACCGGATCCACGCGGTCTTGAACAGGATGAAGTAAGCCCCCAGGACTCCGGCGATCGCTCCGCTTGCACCGAGCATCGGGATGTTCGGGAACAGGGACAGCATGCTCTGAGCGGCGGAGGCGATGACCCCACAGGCCAGGTAGAACACCAGGAACCTGCCGTGCCCCAGTCGGTCCTCGACGTTGTCCCCGAAAACCCATAGAAACAGCATGTTGAAGCCAAGGTGCAGGATGTCTCCGTGGAGGAACTGGGACGTGACCAAGGGAGCGAAGACGTGCAGAAGGCCAACTTCAGCCCAGGCGCCCGGGTGCACGAGGTGGCTGGGGACCAGCGCCCACTCGACCAGGCGAGTGGGAGAGATGTACTGCAGGAGGTGGATCAAGACGCACGCCGCGATGATGCCATACGAGACGTACGGCGTTGAGCGGGACGGGATGCTGTCGCGTATCGGTATCATGTCGTGACTCCCGTCAGGACCGTCCCGCTCATCCGTTCTTTCTCAACCTGGACCCGGACGCGCGCCCGGGCCGGACGCCGTTGCTGTGGGTGTTGTGCGCTCCGGCTCAGATGGCGCGCCGACGGCACCTCACTCGATCTCGATGGTCCGGCCGGCGGGTCCGGCGGGTTCCGCCTTCGGCGCACGTACTTCCAGGATGCCGTCCGCGAGCTTCGCCTTGACCTCGTCCGCCTTGATGGCTGCCGGGAGGTCGATGGTGCGCGAGAAACGACCGGACCGACGTTCGAGGCGGTGGTAGGCCTCGCGCTTCTCTTCCCGCTGCTCACTCACCTGGCCCGAGATCGTCAGTTCGGTCTCGGTCGCGGTAACCTCGATGTCGTCCTTCTTCACCCCGGGCAGATCGGCCTTGACGATCACCTCGTTCTCCACGTCAAGCACATCGACCCGCGGACCCCACATCCCGCGAGCCACGTCCTCCGGGCCCGACCAGTCGCCGAGCGCCCCCGCCATCGATCGCAGCATGTCGCTCATGGCGCTGAAGGGCCAGTCTGGCTTGCTCATCGGCTCTCCGCGCATGGGTATCCCCCCTCAAGCCTCAATCTGGGAGAACTCACTGCCTGGCGGCCGCCCAGTCCTCTGATGGACGGCCGCCAGTTGGCTGCATCACATCATGGGTGGTCCGCCACCGGGTCCTCCGGGAGGAGGAGGTGGAGGCAGCGGTTCCGGGATCTCGGCCACAGCCGTCTCAGTCGTCAACAGCATGCCCGCAATGCTGGCGGCGTTCTCCAGCGCGGCGCGGGCTACCTTGGCTGGGTCGATGATGCCGGCTTTGACCATATCGACGACCTCGCCGGTAAGCACGTCCAGGGCCATCGTGGGTTTCTTCTTGCCCTCGATCTCGCCCACGACCACTTCGCCCTTGCGACCGGCGTTGTTGACGATCTGGATCATCGGCTCGGCGAGGGCGTCGTGGCAGATCCTCACGCCGGTGGCTTCGTCGCCTTCAGCCTCGACGCTGGCCACAGCCTTCCGTGCCGAGAGAAGCGCGGCGCCGCCGCCCGGCACGATGCCCTCCTCAACGGCCGCGCGAGTGGCCGACAGCGCGTCCTCGTAGCGAGTCTTCCGCTCCTTGAGCTCAATCTCCGTCGGCGCTCCGACTTCGATGACGGCGACCCCTCCCGCGAGCTTGGCCAAGCGCTCCTCCAGCTTCTCGCGGTCGTAGTTGGAGTCGGTCTCCTCGATCTGGGCACGAAGCTGCCCGATGCGACCGCGGATCGCTTCCGGACTGCCGGCCCCCTCGACGATGGTCGTGTCGTCCTTGGTGACGACCACGCGCTTGGCGGCGCCGAGATGCTCCTCGGTGACGTTCTCCAGCTTGATCCCGAGGTCTTCGCTGACGAACGTACCGGCCGTGAGCACGGCCATGTCCTCGAGCATCGCCTTGCGCCGATCGCCAAAGCCCGGGGCCTTCACCGCGACGGCGCGCAGCGCTCCGCGCAGCTTGTTGAGCACCAGGGTGGCGAGCGCTTCACCCTCGATGTCCTCAGCGATGACCACCAACGGCTTGCCGTTGCGCAGGGTCATCTCCAGGATGGGCATCAGGTCAGCCACCGAGCCGATCTTCTTCTCATAGAGCAGGATGTACGGGTCCTCGAGGACGCACTCCATCGTCTCCGCATCGGTGACGAAGTAGGGCGACAGGAACCCCTTGTCGAACTGCATCCCCTCGACGAGCTTCAGCTCGGTCACGGTGCCCTTGGACTCCTCGACGGTGATGACGCCGTCCTTGCCCACCTCAGCCATCGCGTCGGCAACCACTTTGCCGATCGCCTTGCTGTTACCGGCGATGGAGGCCACGGCTTCCATCTCCTCCTCCGTGTGAACGTCATCCGCGATCTTGCGCAGGTGCGCGACCGCAGCGTCCACGGCTTTGTCAATGCCGCGCTTGATGAACATCGGGTTCGCGCCGGCAGTCACGGCGCGCATGCCGGCCTTGAGCATGGCCTGAGCCAGCACTGTCGCCGTCGTCGTGCCGTCCCCCGCAACATCATTGGTCTTGGAGGCAACTTCCTTGAGCAACTGGGCGCCCAGGTTCTCGGAGTGGTCATCAAGGTCAATCTCC
>CBFDAZ010000141.1:0-9758 GCA_965602825.1 uncultured bacterium | reverse complement strand
CTCCTTCCCGCTTCCGGCGAGGCCCGCGATCCCCAGGACCTCGCCGTGCCGGAGATCGAATGAGACATCCCTGAGCGCGCCATCGGCACTCAGGTTCTCAACCCGCAGCAGGCTCTCGCCAATCATCCCCGCCTGGGCCCGACGCGGCTCCTCTACGACTTCCCGCCCGACCATCATCGCGACAAGCTGAGCGCGGCTGACCTCGCTCGTAAGCACCGTGCCCACGTTCTCGCCATCGCGCAGTACGGTCACTCGGTCCGCGAGTCGGAAGACCTCCTCCAGCCGGTGGGAGATGTAGATGATGGCCAGGCCCTGGTCGCGAAGCCGCCTTAGCAGAGAGAAGAGCGCTTCACACTCTTGCTCCCCAAGGGATGCGGTCGGCTCATCGAGGATGAGAAGACGCGATTCGCGGCGGAGGGCCCGAGCGATCTGGATCTGCTGCCTTTCGGCAACGCTGAGTTCGCCCGCCGGCTTGCCCAGATCAACGTCGATGCCGACATCGGTCAGGATCCGCTCGGCTTCTCGCCGCATCGCGCCCCAATCGACGCGCCCTGCAGCCGTGATGGGCAGGTCGCCGGCGAACAGGTTCTCAAGGCCGCTCAGACTCGGGAAGAGACCGATGTGCTGGTGGACGACGGCCAGGCCCAACTCGCCCGCCAGGTGGGGATCGAAGTGCGGAACAGGAGTTCCAAGGAGGCGGACCTCACCCTCGTCCGGCGGGTACAGGCCGGCGAGGATCTTGACGAGCGTGGACTTGCCGGCACCATTCTCGCCGACGAGCGCATGTATCTCGCCGGCTCCCACGTCGAGGTCCACGTCACGGAGGGCCTGGACGCCGGGGAAGGCTTTGCTGACTTTCTCGATGTTGAGGATCAAGTCCAAAAGGTGACTCCGGCGAGGTGACAGGTCACAGGCGCGGCCGCGACAACGGCGGACCGAGACCGGGCACACACCAGAACGGCAGCGCGGTCGAAGCTTCCACGCTGCCGTTGGTGTGCCCTGCGTCGATGGGCCGCCGGCCAGTGCCTTGTCCCGCGTGATGCAGTGGGTCAGGATGATCGGGGGCACGGCGCGATCGCTGTCGATGGCGGGAACGGCTGCAAGGCTGTCACGGCACCCTCACCGCCGGACCCCGATCGGCGGTGAAGTAAGCCGCAAGCGGGGGCCGAACACGAGCCTGCGGCCGGTACGTGTTCAGCACCGTCGTCTTGCTGGCCCCGACTCGACCTACCGCCTCCCATTGCACAGAATTGGCATCCCTTGTAGGGGCGCCAGCATGGCGCCCGCGACGTGCTCGCGGTGAGCGTCAGGTTCACCGAGGATGAACCTTGCGGGCGCGATTCTCGCGCCCCTACGAGGGTGAACCCACCAGTCATCCGCTAGGCGATAGCATCGCCGGGCTGGACGGGGAAACGCGTTGCACGCGGGTGTTCTGACTCCTGAACTCTGGCTCCTGGATCCCGCTGTCTGCGGTCGTCTTGCTGGCCCCGACTCGGCCTCTGCCAAACCCAGCAGGCCAGCGCGTATGCCCCCAAACCCCTCTTCCAGCCTTCACCGCACACCCCCAGCGGGAGAGGGGGGACAGCGAGGCGACGACGGGGTGATGCGGCGATATCATAGGGACCAAAGGTGACACGGGACTAGCAGTTGCAGTTACCAGCGGCCGGCTTGTCCGCCGAAACTGCCTCCACCGTATCCCCCGCGGCCGCCATAACCTCCCAGGCCTCCACCCCCGTAGCCGCCGCCGACCAGGCGGGCCGCACTGGCCGGGACGGCGAGAGTGATGGTGCGTTCGCCGCCCTGCACGCCGGCGCCGGCTCGCCCCCGGTAGGTCACCTGGAGCCGGACCCCGGCACCCACCGCCGTCGAGGTGGCGACGCCCGGATCGCCGCCGGCAGACACGTACAGCGGCCCGGTCCGCCATTCGGGGCCGGGCCCATGGCCGAAGCTGCCGGCCATTTCCGGGCGAGGGGCGGGGCGGCGAGTCACCGCCGCGATCTGAGGTGTGAGGACTACGCGCAGATCGCCGCCGTCGATCTCCAGGAAGAAGCCGCTTCGCCACTCGGGATTGGGCTGAGTGGTGAACCTCATGTTCGCCGTCTCCCAACGCAACGAGGACGTCGTCCAGCCGGCTGCGGCACCGTCGGCGGACGGCGAGCCGGCGCAGACGATCGTCAGCGGCTCCATCACCTCGTCGCTGCCACCGGCCTTCTGGCCGGGCCGGATGAGCTGTCCGCCGAGCACCCGCGCCACGCCGAGCCCGGCGCCCTCCTCGACCTTGAGGTCCCCGCCGATGGCGACCACCGTGTCGATCCGGCAGCCCTTCCGAAGCGTGACCTTCCCGCCCACAACCACAAGGTCCGTGGGGGGCTCGTCTCGCCGTCTGATCTCCGTGTCACCAAACACCAGCCCGGCTCTCCCGGAGGCGATGTCCACGGCGGCCATCTCCGGAAGCTCTTGGGCATTCACCTCCCCCGCGACCCGGGCGCCCTTCGCCAGATCGATCTCAGCGCAAACCGCGGTTACGTTCCCCGCGACGACGGCCGTCCTCTTGAGGTTGACCGGCCCCCCGAAGCTCGTGACGTCGCCGTCCACCTTGCCGGCGATGGTCACCGGCCCGAACGCCACAACGCCTCCGATCTCCTGGTCCCGCTCAACGGTAGCGGGGCCGACGCAAAGCCACACCGGCCTGACCGAGCGATCATCGGCTCCGGGTGTTGCTCGTGCTCTTGCGGGCTGAGCACGCGCCGACAGCGCGACGACTGCCATCCCCATCACTGCTGTGAGAAGCGCCCTCCGGATCATCTTCACACCTCCGCCCTTGAGGCTGTGAGAACTCTCACGGCTGGTCGCGGCCACCTCGCCCTCCTCCATAGGCGCCTTCGCCCCCGCCATAGTCGCCTCTGCCGTAACCCCCACCGAATCCCCCTCCGGCATACCCGCCTGCGCCCAGCAGCGTCTGAGCCCCGCCCGGGATGCCGATCCGGACGGTGCGTTCGCCGCGTCGGTCTTTCTCGTCGGTGGCGCTCACGATAAGCTGGAGACCTACGCCCACCGCGGCCGACTTCGCGAAGTCCGGATCGCTATCGTGCGGAACCTGCTGCGGATGGGAAGTTGCCTGACCAGGCTGGTTGTAGTGGCTCTGCCAAATGGGCCGGTATTCCGGAGCCTCTCCTCCGCCATAGCGTTCTCTCCAGGGCAGTCTGCCGGGGAGGCGACCGACCGCGTCCATGGCCAGCGAGAGGGCCAAGTCACCTTTCTCGCCCTTGGCGCTGAGGTCTACCCGAGCGCTGCTGCCTCCCGATGAGTTCAGCCCGAACTGCATGGACTCGGTGCTCTGGCTGATGCGGAACTGCGACGACCGGCTTACGGGGGAGTCGGGGCGATCCTCAGCCAGGCACGGGAATACCACACCGCCCATCGCCTCGTCCTGCTCGGACAGCTTGGCCTCGGGACGATGGATCTCGCCGCCAATGACTCGGGCGGCCTTTAGCTCGGCGCCCTCCTCGACGGTGATGTCCCCGCCAATGGCTACGATCTCGCCGGCCTGGCTCCCCTTCGGCACGGTGACGTTCCCGCCCAGGACTACCAGCCACTTCGGTGCGCCTTCTCCCGCGCCGATCTCGGTCTCGCCGATCCTCACCGCGGCCGCCTCCGTCCCGGGCCAGCCAACGATGATCGAGGCCATGTCCGGCAACTCGTCCGGCCGCACCTCACCCGCGACCTTGGCTCCCTCCGCAACCTCGATGGGCGCGCAGATCGCTGTGATGTTGCCCGTCACGACCGCGCTCTTCTGCAGGGAGACCTTGCCGCCGATGCTCGTCACATCCCCCGCCACCGTGCCGGCGACGGTGACCGGCCCCAGAGCCACCAGCCCGCTGATCTCCTCCCCCTCACCCACGGTCACAGGGCCCATGGCCAGCCACACCGTTCCCACCGGCCCCACATCGGGTGCGCCTCCCGTTCTCCCGCCCAGGCCTCCGCCGTAGCCACCTCCGGTGGGCCTTGCCTCTTGGCCCGGGCCTCCGCCCAGTTGAGCTGAGGTCGCTGCTGCAAGCAACACCGCGCCCACCATCGCTACCCAACGCATCTTTGCTCTCATGGCCGCACCTCCATCCGGCAAGCTGAATCCGTATTCGACGCTCTTGGCTGGATCTCCTACTACCATCGTTAGTATATACGTACCAGCATCGCGGTTCGTTGAAACACGTTCTGCCTCCGGTCCGCGGCAACAGGTCGATGAGCCTGGCGCACGGGGGCGAGCTTTGAGCCCGGTGAACTTGAGAACGTCATGCGCATTGCGGCTTCGACCCGCGCCGCGGACTGGTAAGTGCACGCAGGGCCAAGCACGAAGCTACTGCCATGCGGGGACGGCAGCGACGATGCCAGGAGGAGTGAGTAGGGTGTCCCCGGGCTCGAGGTACTGCGGCGAATGGCTGGGTGTTCAGCCAACCGCTTGGGCACCCAGTTGGGTAAGGGGAATCCCGGTTCGGAGGTGACCCCGTTCACCGGCGCTTACGCCGGGGGATGGAGGTTGCGTTCAGATGACGTACGCCGGAGTTGTCTGTCCTGTCGCACTCGTCGGTGTATCGGGGCAGGCGCTGGCCGGCGGGCTTCACCCAAACTCAATCTCCTGCAACGGCTCCCTACGAGCCCGAGACAGCACATGAATGTCTGGTCGCGCCCGACCGCGGACCTGTCGACCCAAATGAGAATCCGCGATTCCCGATCGGCTGTTGAGGATCAAAGCGCTGCATGAGCGTCGAGCGATCACCGTACAGGCGCTGGGCGGGGGGTAGGAGCGGTTTCAACCGCGATGCCGTTGCTAGACCTCAAATCGCGCATCGACAGCACGCCGTCTGACATACTACCCGGAGGGGACCCGAACCGCAGCCAAGGGGGAATCTCCACTTCCCCCTTGGCAAGTACCTATCATGAAGGTCCCCGGATTGGGAGCAGCCATCGGGCGAAGAGGCGCCCGTGACTACCTTCCCCGCTGAGGCTATCTCCCGGAAGCCGGTCCGCCGACAGGCCCGCTCCCGGCAGGGGGTCCGCCGCCAGGCCCTCTCCCGGAAGGCGGTCCACTGCCGCGCCCTCCCCGCTCCTGCTGGGCCTTCTTCTGCTCCTCCTCGAACATCTTCTTTGCGTCCTCGGGCATGTCCTGCGGGCCCGCGCCCTTCTTCGACCTCAGCACGGAGTAGCCAATCCCGGCCACAATCGCCAGGACGACTACGATCACGATGACGAGCACGCCGACTGAAACTTGCTGCCTCAAGGTCAGCCCTCCTTGCTTGTGGTTCGCAAGCGGGTACAGCAACGCGCGCCAAACGTGCCTCCGTGACGACGTGCCGCCGCCGGTGACCCGACCACGGGCGGCCCCGGCGTCAGACGGGGCCAAGGGCTATCTTCTGTTGCCACCCCAGAACACGTAGGCACAGTCCGTCCATCCATTGTGAAACGCGGCAGCGTACATGTTCCCCGCGCCCATCCACTTGGCGTGGCCATCAACGTAGACGATGTTCCCGCCGCCGTTGTGTCGGGTGTAATTGTCGGCCCCCGCCGCCATGATGATGTTGTAATCGTTGCACGAGCCGGTCTCCTGCTCGATCAGCCACCCGCACATGCCGGCGAAGATCATCCGGGGGCAGATGTTGCTCGAGCACATGTCCCAGGACATAGCATCCACCATGCACATAGTCTCGGCGGGGTACCGGATCTTTGCGAGCTTATCATAGCGCCAATTACTTAGCCTGTAGTTGTATCCATAGCCGATGGCACCCAGGCCTGTACACCACCATTGGTTGTTGCCGCCCGGCGGACCGGGTAGCTGCGGCATGCTATACCCGCCGCTCGGGCAGTCCCAGACCTTCCAGTTCTTGATGTACGGGTTGAGTAGATCCGGCGTGTGCCAAATGTTCCCGCCGTTGGACCAGCTGGTCGCGACCGCGCACTTCTCATCGTAATCCTGCACGTACATCTGCCAACTGAGGCCCAGCTCCTTCACGTTGCTCAGGCAACTCGTCTGGCGGGCCTTCTCACGGGCCTTGGCGAACACCGGGAACAGGATCGCCGCCAAAATGGCGATGATAGCGATGACCACCAGCAACTCGATCAGGGTGAATCCAGAGCGGCTCCGCATCGTTCTTCCTCCTTTGGCACCCCCAACTTGAGATGGTGCGACTACTGCGTGCACACAGCAGAAACGGCCCCACGCCATCCCGACAATGACTTGTGGGGCCGTCAGACTCTCCGTACGTTGTAGACGGGCGGCTCGAGTTGGCCACGTATCCCGAACCCACTGCTGTGAAACGGGCCAACCTCAGCCGACGACCCCACTGCCGATACGACACCGACGAGTCACATGGAAAAACTCTTTCCGAGCACCAAAGCCGGACCCTCATGGTTCCCTTTCGCCGTATGGACCTGTTCTTCCTTCTTGCGCATCGCACATTTTTTCGCAGCCCGCCCTCGCCGAGTTTTTCGGGGGGGAATCCCGGACCACCGTGTCTATTCCAGCTTCCACACACACCGCGGACCGGTAGGTCCACGCAGGGCCAAGCGCGAAGCTACTGCCGCGCGGGGACGGCAGCGATGGCGCCAGGAGGAGTGAGTAGGGCATCCCCGATGGCGCGTTCCCGGATGGGGGACGTCCGGACAGCGGAGTACGCACGGGTCGGGGACTATCCCGCCCGGAGGACGGTGAAGCCGTGGCAGACGCTCCCGGCGTACCCTTGCTCGACACGATTGCCCACATCCAGGCGGAGGCCAGGCAGCTCATCGCCCGTCGCGAGCCCTTCCCTGCCGACGCAGACGAGATCACGCGACGAACGGTCGCCTTTCGCCAGACGCTGGGCGAGCTGCTCGGCCCGCCGCCGTTGGCTGAGGCCGACCTCGATCCGGACGTCGTGGCCTGCGAGAGGCTCGATGATGACCTGACTATCGAAAAGATCTACTTCGCCTCCAGCGCCCACTGGCGCGTGCCGGCGTTCCTGGTGAGACCGGCGGAGCAGTCCGGCCCGCTACCGGGGGTCGTCGTGGTGCATGGCTGGGGCGAGAGCAAGCTCAACATGCTCGCCTACCGCAAGTCTCTCGCGAGGGCGGGCTATGTCTCGATCGTCGTGGACAACCCGATGGCCGGCGAGCATCAGACGCGGATCATCGATACCAACGAGTACCAGTTCGCCGCCATGCCCGCCGCGCTCGCCCTCGGCTGGAACATGATGGGTATGGGCGTGTGGGACATCCGGAAGGCAGCCGACTACCTGCAGACGCGGGAGGAGGTCGATCCGGAGCGACTCGCCGTCTCCGGCCTGTGCTGGGGAGCAATGCAGACGTGGGTGGCCGGGGCGCTGGACGAGCGTTTCAAGGCCGTCATCCCCGTCTGCGGCACGTCTACCTACGAGGCGCTGCTCCTGGAGTACACGACCTACACTCGCCACACGTGCATGGGGGTCTACATCCCGGGGATCGTGCGCCACGGGGACTTCCAGGACATCGCGGCCTGCTGCGCGCCCCGGGCCGTGCTGGTGATGAGCAACGTCAACGACAACTGGTTCCCCGTCTCCGGCTTCGGCAAGGTCTGCGCCGAGATGCGGACGGTCTACGAGGCTCTCGGTGTGCCGGACCGGTTCCGGGCGATCCTCCGGGATACCGTCCACGAGCTCACACCGGAGTTCGCGGCAGAAGCGATCGCCTGGCTGAAGGAGCACCTGACGGAGGACGACGGGTGAGCATCACGCGGACGGCAGTGGGCAGGAGGAAGGACAACGCGCACGGCTTCCACGTATTGCCGACGCGCGTGAGGACTGCAACTGCTCCGAACATTTGCCGCTCCATGCCGTTCGTGGCGGCGGAGCTCCAGCTCCGCCACGGTGGCCCAAAGGCTATCTTCATCGTTTCCGGGTGCCGCCTCGCGGCATGCACGACTGCCTTGAGGTTTTCGTTCCGCCGGATAAAGCGCCCGATTGGGACTTGTGGGCAGCGGTTACCGCGGGCCACGGGAATGTCTGCGTCTACCTGTTCGAGTGCAAGTCTTGCGGCAAGTTCAGAGCGCACTGGGACATGGACTGAGCCTGCTGGGGAGCAGCCATCCATGCCGCGGGGCGGGACCCGGGAACGATGAAGATAGCCGTTGTGCCGGCGGGCTTTCTAGCCCGCCATGTGGCGGGTCAGAAGACCCGCCGGCACGAACGACCACCAAATCTCCGGAGCGGGTTCTCTGTCGCGTTCGCTGCAAATCGGCCGTCCGACCGGCCCAAGGAGGCACACCGTGAGCAAGCGATCGATCGCGCGCCGTGACTTCCTGCGGAAGGCAGGGGCCGTAGCGGCCGTTCCCTATGTGGTGCCGGCAGCGGCTCTCGGGCTCGGCGATACCCCGGCTCCCAGCAACCGGATCGCCATGGGCCTGATCGGCTGCGGGACACACGGGGGCGGGTGGAACCTGAGCCAGGTCTTCCGCCATGCCGACGCGCAGGTTCTCGCCGTGTGCGACGTTGACGATGCCCGCTGCCAGGCGGCGAAAGCGCGGGTCGATCGGCACTACAGCCAGACCCGCGGCGCCGGATACAAGGCCTGCACGGCCCATCGGGACTTCCGCGAGATCATCGCCCGGGACGACATCGACGCCGTGATCAATGCCACACCCGACCATTGGCACGTGATCCCGGCGATCATGGCAGCCAGAGCCGGCAAAGACGTGATCTGCGAGAAGCCCCTCACCCTGACTGTGGAGGAGGGCCGCGTGCTGGCGGACGTGGTCAACGAGACCGGGTGCGTCTTCCAGACCGCATCGGAGAACCGGTCGATCGACAGCTACCTCCGCCTCTGCGAATTGGTCCGGAATGGGAGGATCGGCAAGCTGCAGCACATCGAGGTGACGCTGCCCTCGGGCAACGAGACGCGCGGCGACAACTTCGAGGCGCGTGAGGAACAGCCGGTACCGGAGGGGTTCGACTACGATACCTGGCTGGGCCAGGCGCCCCTGGCGCCGTATTGCCCGGCCCGCTGCCACGGCAGCTTCCGCTGGAATCTCGATTACTCCGGGGGCCGACTGACCGACTGGGGCGCTCACCTGATCGATCTGGCCCAATGGGGCAACGATACCGAGACGACGGGTCCGGTGGAGGTCGAAGGGACGGGGACGTTCCCGCCCAGGGATGCCCTCTTCAACACGGCGAGCGAGTTCGACATCGACTACACGTACGCCAATGGCGTGACGATGAAGGTCCTCAGCCGGGAGCCGGGCATCCGGTTCGAGGGAACCGAGGGGTGGATCGGTTTTGAGGGCTGGAGGGCGCCGCTGCAGGCCAGCAGCGAGGCCATCCTCGAGTCCGAGATCGGCCCCGACGAGGTGCACCTGTACCGGCCCGGCGAGGTGGTAGGGCGCGCTGACGGAGGCAAGGGCGGCGAGCACCGCAACTTCCTCGACTGCGTGAAGTCACGGGAGCGGTGCTACGCCCCGGCGGAGATCGGCCATCGGACGGTCACCATCGCCCACCTCGGCAACATCGCAATGCTGCTCGGCCGCAAGCTCAAGTGGGACCCGGATGCTGAACGCTTCGTAGACGACGCCGCAGCCAACGCGATGCTCACCCGAGAACAGCGCGAGCCCTGGACCCTCCGGATGGCGCTGACGTCGTGAGGGGAGCGCCCTCTCACGGTGCCTCCGCAGGCGTCGGTCTCGCACCACTCACCTGTCGCCCTGCTCCGCGAAGCCAATGGTGTTCGCCACCAGCCGTTCGTAGGCGTTGGCGAACACG
>CBFDAZ010000140.1:0-9802 GCA_965602825.1 uncultured bacterium | reverse complement strand
GATGGCGGCGCTGGAGTACATACTCGAGTCCCAGCAGCCCAGCGGTGGGTGGCCCCAGCGGTATCCGCTCAGTGGCCGCAGCTACGGGGACTTCTTCACCTACAACGACAACAGCATCGCCGACTGCGCCGACGTGATGATGATCGCCTGGCGCGCGTACGAGGATCAGCGGTACTTCGACTCGGTCGCCAAGGCCGGTGACTTCATCATCGCCACGCAACAGCCCGAACCACAGCCGGTGTGGGCCCAGCAGTACGACCACGACCTCAAGCCCGCGTGGGCCCGCAGATTCGAGCCACCGTCGGTGACCGCCGGGGAATCCCGCGGCGTCATGCGCACACTGATCGCCATCGCCCTGTTCACAAAAGACAACAAGTACGTCAAGCCGCTGGGCCCGGCTCTGGAGTGGTACCGACGGTCCGAACTCACGGGCGAAGACAAGGGCAAGTGGGCGCGGTTCTACGAACTGGGCACGAACCGCCCCCTGTACTTCACGTCGGGCACGTACCTGCTGACCTACGACGACAGCGACACGCCGGACCACTACAGCTTCAAGGGCTCGGGCTTCCCGACCGCCACCGAGAACCAATACCGGGAGATCACCGAGAAGGGGATCGAGCAGTACCTCGAGGATCACGAGGAGAAGCCGCTGACCCGGGAGGACAAGCTGGCGCGCGCGGAAGGGATGGAGGAGCGCGTTAGGGGAATCGTAGACAGCCAGGATGACAGAGGGCGCTGGGTGAAGGGCGACATGATCGACATGGCGACCTTCGGCACGAGCATCACGACGCTCGCGTCGTACCTCAGGCTGATCAACGATCGCTAGCCATTGGCCTGCTCTCACGTCGTAGCCTGCCCCACCACGCGGTCCCTGTCTTCCATCGACAAGCGATTGACCAGCGCAACGGGAGGGGACAGCAGCAGGAGGAGGGTGTGCCAGAACATGACGGAAGCGTCGGCGACCAGTTGACTGAGGTGAACGGCGAAGGCGCCCGCCGTTCAGGGACTACAAAGCCTGGCAGACGGGCTTTGGGGGCCCTGCGCCACCTTCCGTGAGCGACAGTCAGCGCCTGATACGCTGCCGGAAAGCGGCTCGAACGCCTGGGCTTGGGCCTCTGCGGCCCCCAAAACCGCGATGTGTCTCAAGGTCCGCTCCGAGTACCGTCGCTCCTCGTCGTCGGGCAGGGCGAGAAACCGGGCGGGCAGGTTCTGTGGTGGTCGCAGCGGATTCATGGTCTGGGTGCCCCGCGCTCGGCTGATCCCATAGCGCCGCGCGATCCTCGTACGCCTGTTGACCCCGCTGTAACCCAGCAGTCCCTGGGATTCGTGGGCGAGGACAAGTGGGGGCCTGCGCAGCTTCCGGCGATCCCTCAGTGACGGCCCCGATCATGCACGCTTCGACCACGATGGTCTGGTGTGCTATCCTCGGCTCTCCGTGCCACGTGTGTCGTCCTGCCCCGGCCGGCCGCGCGCTACACCGGAGCAGCCGTTAGGCACGACACTCCCCAAGACCATAGATCGCCACCGGGTTCCCGTAGAACCACAACTCGCCGATTCTCGTCGCTTCCTCGACGTCCATCTGCCCTCGGTCCACGCGCCTGGCGAGCGCTCGCGCCACGACCTCCTTCGCCATGACCAGATGGCCGTAGACCTTCTCAACCGCGATGGCGTAGTCCGCGCCGAAGGCAATGACGTTGTTGATCGGCACCATGTCAATGCACTCATCCAGCATCCGGACTGTCAACTCCGGCGAGACGACGCTGTTCCAGCACAAGTTCAGCGAGACGTTCGGCTGCATCTTGCCCACGAACATGGCCTCGCGGACGAAAGGCATGCCGAGGTGGAACAAGTCGAAGTGGATGTCCTGGTGGGCTGTAGCCAGCGGAATGACATGGCACGGGTGGCTCTCCCGGAAGTCGCCCCACACCCCCGAATGAACGGCGACAGTGAGCCCGTGCCTGCGAGCCATCTCGAACGCCCTGTCACAGATCGCTCCCAGCAAGTGCGCACGGTCGGCCCACGCCACGCGGGCCTCGCTCTCCGGGTCCTGCAGCGCCCGGAAGGCCGCTTCCGCCTCATTCCTCTGGGGCTTCGAGTACGGGAAGCTGATGAGCTTCAGGCCGAACATGCCGACCCGGCGAAGGTTCTCGCCCCGAGCACCAACCCAATCGAGGTACCCGTCCAGTGTGTTGGCGCCTCCTGACGCCAGGTACGCCCTCACCGGCCCGCCGGAACCGTAGTTGGTGATCCGCCAGAGCGGCTTTAGCAGGTCCATGTCGTATGCGCTGTGGTGCTCCCCGTTGTCCACCAGCGCCGACTCGATGCGGCACATTCCCCGCAGGACCCTCTCGTAGAGCCCGGGGCAGTTCGACTCCTGCAGCCTCTCGGAGATGTCGCGGCAGTTTCTCGCCGTGAGGTCGTGGTACCCGAGGACCTCATTCAGCCAGATGCGCCCCGGCCGCGCGTACGAGCCATGCTTGATCGTTGGGTAGTAGGGGCTGAACAGCTCCCACTTCTTCTCGACCGGGAGCGTCTGGTCATCTCTCAGCTTCTGGTACACGTCCTGCGCCATCCCGGCCGAGGCGAGGTCGGCGCTGCAGTAGTGTGAGAACAGGATGAAGAAGTCGATCTCCCGTGCCGTGCGGACAACTTCCGGGACGAGGTGCTCGTGGGCATCGATGACCTTGAGATCACCGAACGCCTCGAACAGCTTGGCTTCGGTCTCCGTCAGTCTCATGGTGCACCTCTCAGGCCAGCGGGCGGCGGCTTGGACGCCCGATGCGGGCCGGCTCAGTGTTCCGCGCGACTGCGGCGAAGGCCTCGCGGGCCCTCTATACGCCTCCCTCCGGTTGCACCGACAAGTGGTCAGGGAAGGGCCCTGCGCCATCGCACGGAAGAGTACGCACCATGGGCTTCGGTCAGCCCGAGTGACTCACGAGGAGGGGTTGACGATGTGGCTCCGTACCCCATGCAGGCGGACGTGGTTGTGGGCGCTCCTCCTCCTGCTTGTGCTGGCAAGCGGGCCTGCCCGCACACAAGACGGCGAACTCCTCGTCAACGCGGGCTTCGAGGACTGGATGGGTGGCACGCCGGCGAACTGGGAAGCGCCGACCGGTGAGATGGGCGTGGACGAAGCCGACGTCCACGCAGGGAAACGGGCGCTCCGTCTTGGTGCCGTCAAGCAGGGCGACGACTTCCGGGCAGAACTGAACCACTCAGAGCACATATCTGTCGCGAGGGATACTCTCTACCTGGCGTCCGTCTGGGCCAAGGGTTCCGGGCGACTGCGTATCCAGATCCAGCAGTACGACGACGCTACGTGGATCGGCGGACGCTCGTCGATTCACACGGACCTCACGCGCGAGTGGACAGAGCACCGCCTCTACTACGGTGTGGTGGATGGCGAGATAACTCGGGTGAGGCTATCGATCTACCTGGATGACAGGGGCGCCGCGGCGCTGCTGGATGACGCCTCGTTCCGCCCCCAAGGTCCCGCCCAGCCGCTCGGACCCAACCTCGTCGCGAATGGCGACATGGAAACCGACGCGGACAGCGACGGTGTCCCGGATGGGTGGCGGACCGGGCCAGGCGCCACCGAAGCGGATGATCGGCTCGCGGTCGGGGCTGACGGGGGGCGAGCGCTAACGTGTCGGTGCTCGCCGGCGACCGGGGACGAGGCGGGGCAACCGTGGGTCAAGGACTGGTGGGACTGGTCAGCTCAGCCCGCTCCCGCGGCCGGTTGGATCAATGCCGCGTCGAGCAACGTCTTCGAGGTCGAACCGGGAAGGACGTACGAGATCCGCTTCCGGCTCCGGGGCCGGGCCGTTCGGGTCTACCACACGAAACTGTGGTGGCTCGACGCGGAGGGCGACCCCATCAAGTGGTTCACCATCGGACCTCGACATGACGGCGACTGGGAATGGGAGGAAGTGTGTCTCAGCCTCACCGTGCCGTCCGCTCATGTCCACGCGGCCCGGCTTGAGTTCTGGGCACTGGCGGCGGGAGGCCGCCTGTGGGTGGACAACGTCTCGGTGCGGCCGAGCCGCAGTTACACCGTTGGCTGGACGGCCGAGGAGTATGAGGTCAAGCCTGCTGCCGCCGCCACGCCCGCCTCCACAGCAGCGGAGGCGCCCCCGCCAGATCGCCTAGCCCGGACCGTCTCGTTTGGTGCGCGCCCCAAGAGTCGGGTCGCCATGACGAACGAGGCCGTGCGGATCTCGCTGAAGTCTGGCGTCAGCCTGTCGATGCCCTTGACCGATGGTGAGATGCTGGGCGTGCGCGACGTGCGTCTGGGGGACTTCCCCTTACGCAACCCCGAGGCGCCACCCATGGCGCCGATCATCGACACCGCGAGCGGAGGCCACTACCGAGCCTGCCGGTATCTCGCCTACTCTGTGGATGGGGACGGCACGGTGACGATCAGGTCTCGGCTGAAGAGTGCAGACGGCCACGTCGATCGCCTGGATTGGGTCTACGTGCCCGTGCAGCGCGATGTCGCGGGCCGACGCTACACCGGCTTTGCTTACCGTTACGTTATCAGAACGAATGGCGACCTCGTGAACCACGTTGCCGACCGGTCCACCTGGGAACTCGCCGGCAATCCGCTCGGGATCACTGTGGTCACGCAGAACGCGTACAACGTGGCGAACGTCTTCACCCTTACACCGGACAACCCGTACTGCGGCACGGGAGGGGTTCGGTTCGCCGGTTGCGATGGAATGGAGTACCAGTTCGCCCCCGAAGGGGCGCTGGTGGCCTTCTACGACGAGCCGATTCCCCACGTGAACAGCACACGTCTTGGCTCAACCCGCTGGGTACAGTACCGCGACACCGTGCCCTTCGCGGGTGTGCGGGAGGTGAGGTCGCCGCTGAAGTGCGTGCTGTTCTGCGAGGAGGGGGGCCACGACGAGTGGAGCCGCCTCCGCGACTACGTGAATGCCAGACACGCCGGCTTCTGGAGCATCCGCCAGCACACGCCGATGCCCATCGCGAGCTGTTGGATGCACTGGCGCGAGCTCGCGAAGCACGGCGACCGAGTGCTCTACGACATCGCTGACGATGCCGTACCCAGGCTCGCGGAGCTGGGCTTCAAGGTGGTAGCGGTGCACAGCGTCTGGGGCCGGGGCGGCTGCTCACTGGACTTCATTGAGCCCGGGGAGAAGTTCGGCGGCACGGAAGCCCTCAAGTACCTCTGCGACAAGGCCGCAGAACACGACATGATCGTGCAGGCCTGGGCGCCGACCGCCCACCTGTGGCAGTATTCCCCGTTGATCGAGAAGGCGCCAGACTGGCTGATCGAGGGCCCGAACGGGGAGCCGCCGACCACGTACTGCTACCCGGAGATCCGAGGCCTGCGGTTCCGCGCCGGATGGGCTGACTATGCCGTCGAGCAGTGGCGCAAGATCCGGGAGCGGACGGGGCTCGGGAGCCTGTGGCTGGACTCCTACAACAGCTTCACCCACAGCATCCGTTGCGCGGACCGCCGCGTGCTCGTCGAGCAGGGGCAGGACCTGTTCGACTTCCATGCGAGGCTTTCCGAACTCGGGTATGTGCTCTACATCGAGTCGACCGGTACCCTCGGCATCCCAGCTCCCGGCTTCCCCGTCGCGAACCTGGACTCGCCGGACCCCACCGGGCCCGACCCGATCACCCGCTACGGCGTGTCAGGTTACCTGAGCCAGCGTGGCAACGAGGCGCAGGACTCAGCCATCAACGAGGTCATCACCCGGGGCGACTACTACTACCGGTGCCTCGCGAACAAGTCTCCATGCTGGGTGAGTTGGCCAACCTTCAGCAAGACTCCGTCCGTTCACGCCGAGATCGGGCAGGCCAACCGCGACTACAACCAAGTCGTGGAGTGGATGCAGTACCGGCGAACGCTGCCGGATGACCGCGGGGTGGAGTGGACAAACGCGGAAGGCGAAACGCGCGTGCTGTTCGCGTATCACCACGCTCGTCATACGTGCCCTGGCCTGACGACTGCCCACGACGTGACCGCCGATCAGGCCGTCAATATGGCGGACGGGAGTTTCGTGGCCGAGCCCTGCCATACGTACCGGCTGACCGTACGGGAGTGATCGGCGAGTGCTCCCGGCGTCACGCACGTCTCGGGTGGCCCCGAATTGGCCGCGACCGGGACTGGAGGGACAGTAGCGTGTCTCAGATGACACTCGCAACGCTGGTGTCTGTTCTTCTCTGCCCCAGGCCAGCCGGCTGCGCCCCCAACTTGATCCGTGACGGAAGCAGCTTCGAGACAGGCTACGACGGGTTCTCGTCGTTCCTCGGGTACACCTGGACCCGGCATGGCTTGGCCGGCACCGACCCGCGACAAGGCGTGATCGACTCTTCAACCGCCGCTCACGGCAAGCACAGTCTGAAGATGTTCTTCAGCCCTCCCTACGGCCGCGAGGGCTTCTCCCCATGGTGCACTTTCCGCTGGATCAAGGTAGAGCAAGGGCAGACCTACACGATCTCCCTGTATGCCAAGGGCTCCCACGACGGCCAGCCGCTGACGGTATCGGTCGCTGACACCTGGCAGGACTGGGGCTGGTCCCGCTTCGAGCTGACTAGCGAATGGCGCCGGTACAGCAACCAGATCACGATGGGCAAGACCGAAGGCAGCTACGCCTGGGTGCTGATCCCGTATCCCGAGGACGGAGCGGCCTGGATCGACGCGGTGCAACTGGAGGAGGGCGACCTGAGTGACTACGCACCGAGAAGGCCCGTCGATCTGGGCCTGAGCTGCAGCCATCCTACGAAGTATGAGAACCTGTTCCTCAAGGGTGACGAGGTGCGCCTGGATGCGACGGTCTTCAGCGATAAGGGCCGGCGCAGTCTTGGCCTTCGGTACCACGTTGAGGACTTCTTCGGAGGAATCCCCTACAATGGTACGGTCTCGCTGAGGACTCCGCCGACCGGCCGAGCCAGCACCGAGTTGCCTCTGGGCAGCGTGGACCCGGGGTCTTACAGGGCAGCCGTCGAGGTGCGCGGTGAGGAGGGCGAAGTGCTCGACCACGAGGAGCTGGTGTTCGGGGTCATCGAGAAGGGGCGGCGCAAGAGCGACGTCGATTCGCGTTTCGGTTTGCACGGCTTCCCCCATCCCGTGTTGCAGCACTGCGGCGTCGGGTGGCTGCGGACGTACTTGCTGGCGTGGAGCGCTGTGGAACCCCAGGAGGGCCGCTTCTCATGGCCGGAGGAGCGTGGAGAGGACCGGCTTTTCCTGCGGAACCTGGAAAACTACGGCATCAACGCCCTGCCGGTTCTGGCGGCCATTCCCGAGTGGGCTCGGTCCGATGAGCCTGCACACGGCGGCTGGAGCGAGGGGCAGTCAGAGGGCGCGAGATTGCCCAGGCTCGACGCATGGCGAAAGTACGTGTTCGAGACTGTGTCGAGGTACAGAGATCGGTTCAGGTACTGGGAGATCATGAATGAACCGACGGCGTGGATGAATGCCGAGGACTACCTGCCCGTCCTGAAGACGGCCTACGAGGCGGCCAAGCAGGCTGACCCGGAGTGCAAGATCGTGGCGGGCGACACCGCCTGGGCGGACAACGAGTTCCTGGAGGACTTGGCGGCAAGAGGCGGGCTCGACTACATCGACGTGTTCTGCGGCCATTTCTACGGAGTCGCCGACGCTGGCCCGCCGGAAGTGAAGTACGCGGGGAAGGGTGCGGACTCGGTCGTGGACTACCTGAGGGACGTGTTCAGAGACAACGGCAGCCCAAACCTGCCGATATGGAACACGGAGGAGGGCGTCTATGTCCCCTCCTGGTACAGCAAGGAGATCATGCCCAAGTCGCGGGAGCCCTGGCATCGAGTTCCGAACGTCCATCGGCAGGCCAGGGACATGGTGCGCTCACACGTCATCGAGCTGGCGAGTGGCATCGAGAAGGTCTTCTGGTTCTACGAACTCTACTCGGAGAGGTGCGCGGACGCGCGCTGGATCATCAGGCCTGAGGGCATGTACGCGATCGAGTATGACGGAGCACCCAGGCCCGCGCTCGTGGCCCACAGCGTCATGGCCCGCAAGCTCGATGGCCCGGAGCCGCTGGGCAAGGAGGTGGACCTGGGCGAGAAGACACACTGCTACGTCTTCTCCGACGACGAGCGGGCCGTAGCAGTCGCCTGGTACTGGGGTGAAGAGGACGGCGACGTCTCGATCTCGATGGACAGCGACCCGAGGCTTGAGGTCGCCAACATGATGGGCAATGCCATCGATGCGGCGGCTGGCGACAGGCTGAGGTTCACACTGAGCGAGAATCCGCTCTACATCGAGGCGGAGGGGCTGTCGGGGGAGGAGCTCTTCGTGCGCTTGTCGGAGGCCGCTGCCAAACGGTGAGACTGGATCCCCGGCGCGGGCAGACCGTCTCTTGAAGGCCTCGTCACACGAGATCAGGGGACCATGGGGGTGTTGAGAAAGCCCTCAGACCGGGGGGACAGACAGCCATTTCGCCCGGACAGCGGCCGAAATGGTGTCAGTCCCCCAACGGCGGGGCTTTCTCAGCCTCAGCAGTCCGACTGTATCCAGTGCAGCTTCGGCCCACCTCCCGGACTGGTAGGGGCACGCACGGCCAGGCACGAAGGTCGTCCCGTGGGTGACACGGTCGGGCGCAGTAAGGGAAACGAGTAAGGTGTCCCCGTGTTTCGGCGAGGCGGGTCGTATGTGGAGGATGTTGCAGGAGGTGTGGCGCAAGTGATGGATGGTTCGCCGCGACCGCCCACGAGCGCTGAGTTCCCATGAGCGACATGAACCCCCAACCCGAGATGCTCAGAGGCACGGTCGTCCGTGTCCGTGGCAGCGTGGTCGACGCGCGATTCACGCGCGGACTACCCCTGCTGAACAGCGAGTTACGAGCGGGTTCCGAGGGACAGGCTGTTGTGGAGGTTGCGAGCCACATGGATACGGAGACGGTCAGAGGCATCGCCCTGACCCCAACCCAAGGGCTCGCACGCGGCGACGCTGTCGTCAGCACCGGCCTTCCCTTGCGCGTCCCCGTCGGCAAGCAGCTCCTGGGGCGCGCGTTCAACGTGTTCGGTGAGGCTATCGACAGTCGGGGCGCGCTTCCCGACTGTGAGATGAAGCCGATCCACCAGCCCCCACTGCCCCTCGCTCAGCAGGAGACGCGTTCTGAGATCTTCGAGACGGGGATCAAGGCTGTCGACGTGCTCGCGCCCCTCGAGCGAGGCGGCAAGGCGGGCCTCTTCGGCGGCGCCGGCGTCGGCAAGACGGTGCTGATCGGCGAGATGATCCACAATATGGTCGGTCGGCACGAAGGCGTGAGCGTCTTCTGTGGGATCGGCGAACGCTGCCGCGAGGCGGAGGAACTCTACCGCGAGCTTGACGAGAGCAACGTGCTGCCGAACACGGTGCTGGTGTTTGGGCAGATGAACGAGCCGCCCGGCGCGCGCTTCCGGGTCGGGCACGCCGCGCTCACGATGGCCGAGCACTTCCGCGACGTCGAGCGCCAGGACGTGCTTCTCCTGATCGACAACATCTTCCGCTTCGTTCAGGCCGGTCAGGAAGTGAGCGGACTGATGGGCCAATTGCCCTCGCGGGTCGGGTACCAGCCGACGCTCGCGACTGAGTTGGCCGAACTCCAGGAGCGCATTAGCAACGCCGCCACCGGCGCTATCACCTCGATCCAGGCCGTGTATGTGCCGGCGGATGACTTCACCGATCCCGCGGCGGTGCACACGTTCAGCCACCTGTCGGCTTCCGTGGTCCTCTCCCGCAAGCGGGCGGCCGAGGGGCTCTACCCGGCGATCGATCCGCTCGAGTCGACCTCGAACCTGCTGACACCCC
>CBFDAZ010000139.1:0-9926 GCA_965602825.1 uncultured bacterium | reverse complement strand
TCACCGGTAGCGCCGGCTTGCTTGGCGACTACACAATCGACCCCTTCAACGGAACAGCCATCGTTGCGCACTGTGAGGGCACGTTCAAGCCCTATGCGGATCAAGCTAACTCCCCCTACCTCATCAGGAACCTGCCGTTTGTGCCGGAGAACGAGAGCGGAGCATGCGCCCAGATCAACTACCCGGTCGGGGATGCCGTGACGGTTGCCAAGATCGGAACCAACAAGCGCAAACTGTCGCTCTTCACGGGGCAGACGGTTTCTGGGGAGGAGTTGTTCCCTTACTGGGAGGACATACTGGGCAGGAATAAGGTGGCCATCAAGACTGATGCCAAGGCGCTCCTTGAGAATGTGGACTGGATCGCTTTTGGCAATCACAGGACAGTGCTCTTCGGTGATCACCGGCAGCAATTCAGAGAGCTGGCATCATTACTTGGCCTTGAGGTTGTGGAAAAGGACCGCTAGAAACCCGGCCGGAAACCCCACTTCCGGGCGAGTTCGTCGCGGTCGCATCGCCGTAGAGGCCCGGCCGCAAGCGCAAGGCGAGATAGGTATGGTGTCCTCCGATCACCCCCGGATCACGGCGCCATACCGGGGACCCACTCATCTGCCGGCGGCCCCGAGGGAGTTGCGAAGGGCGTCCGAGCCGCTGCATCGGCGGCGATCTGCTCGGGGGTGAGCGCGTAGTTGAGGATGCGCACCTCATCCAGAGCGCCGACTACCGGCCGGTGCGCCGCGCTGAGTGTGAAGTGCGCGAAGCGTGCCTCTGTCCCGTCCCAGAGGCCCTGCTGCGCGGCAACCTGGCGGCCGTCGATATACAGGGCGATGCCCGACTGACGGTCCCATGTGGCGGCGAAGTGGTGCCAGCCATCGGTCAGTTCTACAGGTGAGAGGATGTAGCCGGTGCCCGGGCCGCCGGGCATCGAGTGATGGTCGAAGCGCAGCTGGCCTTCCCAGATCCATAACGCCACGAAGTCGGGGTCATCGAAGGCCCCCGGCGTCGTTGCGAACAGCATCTGGTTCCCTTCGGCAGTGCCACGGTACCACATCTCCGCGGTGCCGCTGTTGATGTCCAGGTTCAGTCGCTGCGCGTAGCCCACGGCCCCGGCATGCGCGAAAGCCACCGCGCCCCCAAACTTGCCGTCCACAAAGGAAGTCCCTTCGGCGGTCACCGGGACCGGCCTTCCAGCGGCATAGTCTGCACTCAGCGTCTCGTCGAATTGCGCGATGAACGTGGTGCCTCGCGGAGCGCGTTCAGGAGGCACAAGCTCAACACCGAGGTTGGCGCACAGAGTCTCGACGAGCTCCTTGGCGCGGTCGCGGTTGCGGAACTCCTCACCCCAGCAGAGCTGGTCGATCAGGAAGCATCCGTCGCCCCCCGACACCTCGACGAGCGCCGGCGGATCAGCGATCGGTACGCCGCCGTCAACCACGGCGACATGCTGTACCATATCGGGCCGGACGGCAGTGAACCTAGCTGGGTCCAGGGACCAGAACAACTGCGCTGCGCTGGCGCCGGCCACGAGGGGGTGTTCACGCAACACAAGCGGGAGATCGAAGCTATCGCTCAGCTCGACGGAGCGGCCGCACAATGCTGACACCGCCTCGGCAGTCTCGGGCCGCACTCGGTGGATCCACACCGTACCACTACCTCGCACGAACTCGAGCACCCGGTCGGCGTTCGCGACCACGTCCGGCATGATCTCCAGCGCCGCATCGATGACGAGGCAGGCGTACTGCGACAGGTCCGTGGTCTTCAGGTTCCCAGCCAGCGGCACCGGGCGGGCGCCGATATCGACCAGCACAGCCTCCGTGTCGCTGTGCGGCGCTGCGACGACACCAATTCCCCCGGCCGGCTGCGGGCTGAAGCTCCCCAGTTCCCGGAGCAGGTTGACCCCCAGACGCTCCGTCACCGGGTTGGCCGGCGTACTGGTCCAGATCGGGAACTGGGCCAGCCAGAGGCGGCCGGCCCCCAGTCGCACTTCAGCCAGCGGCGAGTAGCGAAGACCGACTCCGCCACTCACCACAGGGCGATAGCGGATGCCCTGTGGACGTCGCCAACTGCTCTCGGAGACAACGTGGTCCTCCGGCCAGAACGAGAAGTCGGCCTCCGTAAGGCCGGCCATCAGCGGGCAGGCCGGCCAGGTGACGAAGTAGCGGGTCGCCGGTTCCGGCGCGAACAGCTCCATATCCACCGGCAACCACTCAGGCTGCTGGGTCTGGGCAAGTACGACGATCTGTCCGCCCTCCTCGGCAAAGCGGCGCAGCGCCAGTGAATCACGGGCCGCTAACTCGGCCCGTGGCCCGATTACCAGCGGCGCCCGGAGTTGACCCAACGCCTCCGTCGTGTCAAGCGGCCGCACGGTGATCCCGAGACGGTCCAGGCCTCGCTGCGTTGTCGCGGCCAAGCCCATCGCCCCCACAGTGAGGGCTTCCTGCGCCGCGAGGTGCGGGAACAGCCGGAAGCGGGTCTCGGCTGAGGACACCTGCCGGCCGCCCACACGCAGTTCTGCCTCGAAACGGCCATCAGATGTGCGGGAGATGGCGCGTGGGAGCCGCAGCGCGATCTCCCTTCTGGTGGTCCCGGCCGGAGCAACGGACTCCGTCCACTTGCCGGTCTCTACCACCTCGCTCCCCACGATCAGGCGCCAGCGCACCGAGAGATCCTGCCGCTGCAGTGTATCGTTGTAGGCGGAGACAGTGCGCTTGAGCTTGCGGCCGGCGAAGTAGACGCTGCCGCGTTCGCGAATAGCTACCTTCAGCCGGGCAAAGCCCTCGCGGACCGCTTTATGCCGTGGGCGGTCGTCCGTGATCCGGTCGAAGTGCCCGCCCTCCAGCGCAGTCCAGGGGCAGATGGCCGATACCCCGTAGTAGCGCATGCCCTCGATGCCCATCGACCACAGCACCGACTTTGCGTAGCCGTAGGTAACGCCTGGCAGGTACGCCGATGGCCCCATGTGGGCGGCGAACTTGTCCTGTCCTCCTGGGAACCAGCCCCACTCGCCCATGTACAGCGGCTTCTTGCGGTCCCACATCCAGTCCCTGCTGAAGTAGTTGTCCATCGCGCGGCCCGGCCAGTAGGATGAGTTCGGGTACCACGACCAGCGGTACTCATCAGAGGGATAGTGGTTGTTGTAGACATCGGCTGCCTGGTAGAAGGCCGGCCCGCTGCCTTCGTACATGATCGGCCGCGAGGGATCGATCTCTCTGACGACGCGCCCACACTCGATGAAGCCATCGCGGACGCGCGGGATCGAGCTCGCGGCCATTATCTTCTCCTTCAACAGGTAGCCGATCTCATTCTCGATGCTGCGGATCACCAGGGAGGGGTGGTTCATCTCGCGTCTCGGCCATAGCGCGCAGAAGCGCTTGAAGTGCTCCATCGTGTCAGGGTGGTCCCAGTTGTAGCGGCCGGGGATCGAGCTCATGATGCCCTCGGTCACGAGCAGCAGCCCCACCTCATCACACAAGTCGGCAAGCAGGTCGCTCCAGGGCTCGGTGTGCGCGCGGAATATGTCATGGCCGCTCTCCCTGACCGATTCGAACAGCACCTTCGTCTCCTGCCAGCGGTCGCGGATGCGCCCGGGCCAGCCCATGGGGACGCAGTTGGGCCATGAGGAGGTGGCGAACAGGTGTACCGGTGTCTCGTTGAGGACGAACCCATCGCCCTCGGCGCGGAACTCGCGGAAGCCGAAGCGGGTGGCGACCGCGTCGCTGGGCACCCCCGCGACGTCGACGGCGGTCCGGAGCCTGTACAGGTAGGGGTCGTGAGGCCACCAGAGGCGGGGATTCGGCCAGGGAGCCGCAACCTGGAACTTGGCCGTGCCGCGGCCGGGAGCGGTCACCATCGTCGCCGGGAGGCTCAGGAGGCGAGTGTCCGCCTCAAAGACCTCATTGCCGACGTGGCATTCCGCTGCCCGATCAGAGCTGTTGTGGACCGTGCCGCGCACGGTGATGGTTCTTTCGCGCGTGGAGGTCACTACGGCAATGTCGGAGAGCCACAGGCTGCCGTGACCGTAGACCCAGATACTCTCGATGATCCCGGCCGGAAGCACCTCGCCTCCGGATGGCTTGAGCAGTGGCTTGCCCTCGATCACCCTCCCGCTCGCCGGGTTTGTTGTCGCCAAGTGCGCCTGCAGCTCAGGCTGCGCTGCATCGACCCAGTCCATGACCGCCACGAGCAGCTCGTTGTCTCCTCCGCGCCGGACGACCTCAGTGACGTCGAAGGTGTATGGCACGTAGGCATACTCGCTGTGGCCCACCTCGACACCGTTCACCCACCAGCGGGCCGCCTGCTTGACATGGCAGGGCACGAGGCGCGCCTGCTCGCCGAAGTCGGCGGGGAGTTCGAAGTGGCGACGGTACCAGCGAAGGTGGGTGGGGAGCTTGCTCTCCTTGCGCGGGAGCAGTACGGGGGACCAGCCGGTCTGAGGTGCAGTGAAATCGCCCCAGGCGCCATCGGCATACTCCCACTGGCCGTCCAGGCAGATGGCCTTGCGCGGCCCCTCGAGGGCCCCGGTGGTCACGACATACTCCCGGTCGACGTGCGTCTCTCCCCCCTCATCAACTACCTGCAGGAGAGCGACGAAGTACGCATTGGGCCGCTCGACCGCGAACTCGACAGATGCCTGGTGCTCGGCGTACCCCTCGATCCGCAGCGGCTCATTGATCTGCCCGACCCGGTTGCGGAAGTAGTCGCGCACCGCCACCTTCACCGTGCCGGAAAACGGCGCTGCGCGGCGGTTCGCAATCTGCACCGGTATGGTGCCAGCGCGTGGCTGTTGGGCACTGGGCCCCCTTGGCTCGCCGACGGCAGCCCGCACCACAGACTCATCGGCGGCATAGATCGGGAGGCCCCGGATGCGGAGACCGTCGATGGCGGCGTCTGCGGAGCGTTCGGGGTGACTGATCTCGAGGGCTCCCTCCGCCGGCGGCAGGGCCGCCCACGTGCCCCGCTGCTCGGCGACCTTCCTCCCGTCCACATAGAGCGCAATGCCATCGCGGTGGTCCCAGCGGGCTGCGATGTGGTGCCATCCGCGTCCCGGCCAGGTGGCAGTGACGTAGCCGTCCCCGTGCGGGGCGACGGCGTGGCAGTCGAAGCGCAGGAGGCCGGTCGTCTCGGTGATCGCCCAGTACCACAGGCGCATATTGCCGGGCGCCATCCAGTCGAGGGGGTGGGAGACCAGGTAGTGGGTCTGACCCCGCTGCTCAGGGCTCCAATCCTCGTTCACCCACAGCTCCAGCGTGCCGCGGTTGAGGTCGAGGTTCCCGGCGGCGCCATAGGACAGCATCTCGCCCGGCCCGAGGTAGATCGCTCGCCCGAACCGTCCCTCGGCCGGCTGGCCGCCCTCGGTGATGACTCTCGCCTCGCCGCCGGCGGACAAGGCCGTCAGGCTCTCGGTATCAAAGCTAACAAGCAGCGAGGTATCCGGCGTAGGAGCCGGTGGCGAGCTTATATCGACTTCCTGAGCGCCGGAAGTGGAGCAAGATAGCAGGCAGACTGAGTACAGGAGCGGCCAGCTAACACCATTGGTGTGCATCGCGGTCGTGCCCCCGATGTCGGTGGTCGGTGGTTCTCCGAGCATGCCTCGCTTCTACGGGTTGTTGCGGCGGCTCCCTTGGGTTCGGTTGTCAGGCGACCATTGCCTCGTGAGTGGTCGGGGGACAAGTGCGGGGGACAGGGCACGGAATCCGGGCACAGCACACCTATTGCAGCTTCGACAGATTCCTCGGGGCCATCGGCGTGCGCAGGGCCAGGATCCGAGCCAGTCCCGTGTGGGGCCCGATCGAGGGCGCCAGGAGAGATGAGCGTGGTTTGGGCATCGCGAACCACACAGCAAGCGGGGCGGCATCTCTGCCGCCCCGCTGTCGCACGCTATGTTGTCGGGCCGGATGGCTACTCCATCTGGTACGTGATGTAGGCGCGGTCCGTGTAGTAGTCCCAGTCGACCCGCACGCCGTAGAAGTTGCACATCGCCCGGATCGGGACCCACGTGCGGTTGGCTGTACGGAACGCCGCCACCGGCATCTGCTGGGGCTGCCCGTTCACGTAGGCGGTCCGGCTGCCGGGGGTGACGCGAACCGTCACGTTGTTGCGGGTGGCCAGGATGAGGTTGCTCGGCGGGCCCCAGTCAATCGTGCCGCCGATGTGGCGCATCAGGTCGGTCAGCGTGATGAGAATATGCCCGCTCCGGATCGTGCCGTGCTTCTCGAGATCGCCCTCGCGCCCGTTGAACCAGACGACCTCACGCAGGATCTTCTTGTGGTGGAGCTTGACGAAGGCGGGCTGGCCGGCCGCGGCCTGACCAAGCTGTGAGATGACGGCCTGGTTGGCGACTTCCAGCACGATGTTGCCCGTACTGGCCACGCGGCGAGTGCCATCGAGGTTATCAATCCTGACCGTATGCTGGCCTTCGCTAAGGGCCGTCGTGTCGAGCTCCATGGCCGGCAGTGGGTCGTTGGTTGAGTACTCACTGCGGTCGTCTACCAGGAACATGGTGTAGCTGCCGGGGAGAGATTCGGCATGAGGTGCCAGCCGGAGCGTCCCCTGGACAGCCAGCGGCCCATCGGGCAGTCGGACGCGTTCGCCACCCGACACCGCCAGCTTCATGTTCCCGTCACCGCGAAGGATCGACTCTCCTGCGACCGCGGCAGCGCCCAGAGCCAGTGCGCAGACCAGGGTAACCGTGATTGCGACAAGGGATCCTCGTGCAAACATGAAGACATCGCCCCTTACTGACCCGAGGGCGAGCCGCCATCGCGCCTCGTGCCCAGAATGGCATCCGTTAACGGTGTGTTAACAAGATTGTACCACAGATCTCGGCTCGCGCCAACCCGTTGATCTGACTTGGCGCCAACTCAACTCGGGCTTTCCCCGTCCGGGGGGCGGTCTCCTCTTGCGAGACGTGACGTTCCTCACTGCCCCCTCAGGACGGTTCCCGGGCGGGCCGAGGTGGTTTGGCCATCCGAGATAGCGATCTGGCCGTTGACAATGACTGTCTCGATACCCTCCGGGTAGGCGTGCGGGCGACCATACTCGCTGCGCTCCGCGATCGTGGCAGGATCGAAGACGACGAGATCCGCCCGGAACCCCTCCCCGATCAGGCCACGATCCCCCAGCCGCAGCCGGGAGGCCGGGAGGCTCGTGCACTTACGGACCGCCTCCGGAAGCGGCAGGAGACCCTCATCGCGCACGTAGTGGCCCAGGAACCGCGCGAAAGTGCCGTAGCAGCGCGGATGCGGTGCGCCCTGGGACAGCGGGCCGTAGGGCGCGTAGGCCAAGCCATCGGTGCCAATGCAGCCCAGCGGGTGCCGCAGGAACTCGCGGACATCGTCCTCATTCATCGCCCACATTACGCAACTGGCCTGTCCCTCTTCCTCGACAAGCAGGTCGAGCGTCGCATCAAGAGGATCCTGGCGGCGCTCCTCCGCGATCTCACTCAGGCGCTTGCCGACGCAGGCAGCGTTGGCGTCGGTGTGAACCGACGTGATCATGGTGTTGGCGAAGTCCAGACTGAAGCCGCCCGCGGCGTTGTGCCCCTCGGCCCATGCGTGCAGCGACTCGCGCAGGCGCTCACGAACAGCCGGTTGCTTGAGCCGCTCGATCATCGGGCCGATCCCGCCGTCCACGACCCAGTCCGGGAGTGAACCGTAGAGATGCCGGCTGCCTGCCGTGTAGGGGTAGACGTCGAAGCTGACGTCTATCCCGTCATCCGCCGCCGCCTCTATCTTCGCGAGAACGGCCCCTGCCCGACCCCAGTTGGCCCGGCCGGTCGTCTTGAGGTGGTCGATCTGCAGCCGGCAGCCGGTACGGGAGGCAACGCTGAACATCTCGTCCAGCGAGTCCATCAGGGCGGGCCCCTCGTTGCGCAGGTGAACCGTCACCAGGCCGTCGTGCTCCGCGCAGGCGGCTGCCAACTGCAGTGGCTCTTCGGAGTCGGCAAAGGAGCCGAGGGGGTAACTCAGCCCCAGCGACAGTCCGACCGCACCTCGGTCGAGGGAGTCGGACAGCAGCGCGCACATCTGATGCAGCTCGTCCGGCGTTGCGGTTCGGGCCTCAAAGCCCATCACCCAAGCGCGCAGCGCGCTCTGTCCGACCAGCACCGCAACGTTGTATGCCGGCCGCGCGGCCTCGAGGAGGCCCAGGTACTCATCAACCTGTTCCCAGGTCCACTCGACGGGCGCGTCGATGAAGGTGCAGACGCTGCGCATCTCATCCCGGTGTTCGGCGCGAACGGGGAAGGGGGCCAGGCCGCACTGGCCGTTCAGCTCGGTCGTGATCCCCTGGTGGAGCTTGCTCTCTCCGGCCGGGTTGACCAGCAGCGTCAGCTCCGAGTGGGCGTGCACATCAATGAAGCCCGGCGCCACGACTCGGCCCGCACAGCCAAGCTTCTCGCGGGCTTCGGCGCCGGCGAGATCGCCTACGGCCGTCACCTCGCCATCCCTGATACCAACGTCCCCGGGGTGGGGGGTGCCGCCTGAGCCGTCAACGACCTGTCCGTTGAGGAGGAGTATATCGAACATCCGGTGAGATGCCACCTTGGGTTGGGCGCGGGCAACTCATCATTGCCACACGCCGGGAATCCGGAGGCCGCAGTTGGTGCAGACGCCCCTTTGACCGTCGATGCCGACGGCGCTTACATTGGTGCCGACCCGCCGGATCAGCATCTGGTGGCAGTTGGGGCAGAGCGTCGATTCCCCGGTATCGCCGGGGTAGTTGCCGACGTACACGAAGGCAAGCCCGGCCTCATACCCGGCCTCGCGGAACTTCCGGAGCGTTGCGGGATTGGTGGGCGCTGTCTGCCACTGGCGATGCTTGTGGCGAGGGAAAAAACGGACGAAGTGGACGGGTGTGGCCGGCCCGCAGTTCTCGACAACCCACTTGCACATGTTCGTGACGAGCGATGCAGTGTCGTTGTAGCCGGGCACCACGAGATAGGTGATCTCCATCCATACGTCCGTCTCTCGGGCGGCCTTGATCGCGTCGAGGACCGGCTGCAGTGATCCCTCGCAGAGCCTCTTGTAGTGAGCGTCAGAGTAGGCTTTGATGTCCACGTTCAGCGCGGTAAGTGCTGAGGCCAGGTCCTTCATCGGTCCGGGCATCAGGTATCCGTTCGTGTGAGCGATCGGGTGGATCCCGGTGTCTCTCGCAGCCGCTGCGGTGTCGAGGACATACTCTATCGCTACCGCCGGATCGTTGTACGTGAAGCCGAGCAGCTTCCCTTCCTCAGCGGCGACCTGCTCGACCAGGGCTTTCGGTTCGACGTCCTCAGTCGCGACCTTCTCGATCGGGAACTGAGAAATGCGCCACTCGCCGCAGTAGTTGCAGTGCAGATTGCAGCTTGGTGTGCCGACGAAGACCGCCGGTGCTCCGGGGAGAACGTGGAAGAAGTGATCCACCTCAATCGGTTCGACGAGCAGCTTGGCAACCTTCCCGTACCCGAGGGACTGCAGGCCCACGTCCTTGGTGTGGGCGTAAGCCTGGCAGTGCCCGCGTGCATTGGGCTTGATCTTGCAGCCCCGCGGGCAGAGCTCGCAGGGGATATCACCTGTTTCGGCTGCGGCGCCAGCGTAACGTGCACCGGGTGGGGGCGGCGGTGCGGCGGGAGCGGGGGGCGCTTCGGCGGGCTTCTCCTCGGCCTCTTCCGGTTTGGGCTCCTCTTGCGCGTCCGCACGCCCGCCGGCCACCAGGTGGGCGCCAGCGGCGCCCGACCATGCGGCAGCAGCGCCCGTCTTGGCGACCCGCGCAATGAACTCCCTTCGGTCCAGCCAGTGCTTGGTCATTACATTCCCCTGTCCGTCCTGTGCCTCTGGTCGCTCGTTCAGCCCCCGGGACTTCCAACGCAACAGCCCCGTGCATTGCTCCCCCTGTTTAGACGCCCGAAGACAGGCGTAGTTCGGGCCGGGCCCGGAATCTGCGGGAATCGT
>CBFDAZ010000138.1:0-9952 GCA_965602825.1 uncultured bacterium | reverse complement strand
CGGGCGCCCGCGCGGGTGGCGATCATCTACTCGATCGCCTCGCTGATCTACAACCCGGACTACCAGCAGCTTCTCAACGGGCTCTACCGAGCCTTGAACTTCGCCGGTGAGAAGATCGACTTCATCACCGAACGACAACTGGCCGGCGGCAAAGCGGAGGGCTATGATGCAGTATTCGCGCCCGGCGTGACGCACCTGCCGGACGAGGCATGGCGCGGTCTGGCGAGCTTTGCGGAACTGCTGCCCCGGGCGCCGGCAATCCGTCGCCTGGTGGTGACCGGGGGAGAGGGCTGCTTCAGCCGGGACGACCGTGACCGAGTGCCCGATCGCCAGGAACTCCGAAATGCAGTGCAATTACCCGACCTGGAGGACGCTGAGCTGCGCGATGCCATCGTGCGAATGCTGGCCGACCACGGATGGGCACGCCCGGTGATCGTCTGCGAGGCGGACACGGGCAATGAGGCCTGGGGTGTGGAGTGGCTGTCAGCCGAGATCGGTGGCAGCCTGCTGGTGAACCTCGTCAACTACACGCAGGAGCCCGTCCGCGTTCGGGTCACCGGGCCCCGCGGGCTCAGCCGGGACCTGATCCGTGGCTCGAGGGTGGGGGAGACCGTTCAGTCGGCGCCGCTTGAGCCCGTGCTTCTGAGGTTTGGCCCAAGATAACTGCACGATCCTCCGGACGCGAGCGGGCAGATGCGGAAACAACGGAGGCCACATGAGCGTCAGTTGGTGCAAGGGAGCACACCGGACGGCGGGTGCGCCCTGTAACCACGGGAGAGGAGAACCCCGATGAAAGAGCTCGCCATGGCAGTGGTCGCGGCCGTCTTCCCGGGTTCGCCTGCGCTCGCCGCTGAGAGGGTCGCGGTATCTGTGGCTGAGCCCGAGGTGACTCAGCACGAGGCAACTCACCTTGGCATCCGGATAGAGAACCGAACGAAGCACGCGGTCGTGCTGGACATGGTGCGGATTGAGGAGATCGATGTCGCCTACGGCTGGGTCGAGCAGGTGTACGGGAGCTTGAGCTACAGCGAAGGGGATGACAGCTTCCGGCACAACGGCATGGCGCAGATGGCCAGTGCATTCAAGTTGGGGTCCGCGCTCGTCGCGCCGGGTGGCCAGGCGCAGTACGCGATGCCCCTCACGCTGGACGAGAGCGGGCCCGTGGAGCTGACGGTCATCCTCTCGTACTACGTGATCGATTCCGACGCCCTGGCCGGCAGCATCTATCTGCTGCGCGAGGCTTCGGCACTGGAGGTGAAGTACGGGCCGGCGACAGCGGAGGAACTGGCCCGTCCCGAAAGCGCCGGAGCACTGCCGGAGCACTTCGTGACGCGGGACCTGCCGAGACCGAAGCAGACCCGGGCCAAGGTCGCCCTTACCGTCAAGGAGGCAGCCTTCCCGCTGGAAGATGCCATGCAGCGGGTGGCCGTCGTCGCTCACGAATTCGACGCCGCGAACGACAAGTGGCTGCTTGATACGGCTGCCGGAATGTGGGTAGTGACCGGGGACTCTGCGCAGTTCCACCCGGGGCTGGGGGCTGGGGAGTATCGCTTCGTGGCGGAGAGCGGGGATATGGTGCCCTTCTGGTTTCTGCTGGAGAACCTCCGTGAAGCGGTCCGGTCGAGGGTCAAGGAGAAGATCGCCGGGTATGAACCGCAGGAGGGGATGGGGGTCCGGTTCGACGTGCCATCGGCTGAGGTTCCGGCGCTCGCGGCCGAGCTGCAGAAGATGGGGTTGCGCCTGGAGTTGGGCGACTTCCAGCTCACCCCGATGCTAGCGGTCCGGCTGATCGGCGGTTAGGCCGAACCCGGCCCATGTCCGGTGCGGCGGGCTGTATCGCGCCACAAAGCAATGACGCCCCACAAACGCGGAAACGTAGTCCAACGCTTCCGGAACGTTGACGCGCAGAACCCTCTGGTGTATATTACCCTGTCCCAGACGACCTGCGGGCCGGGTGCCTGCGGTCGGCGAGCCATCGCGAGGAGTGCGGAATGCGTCGTCAAAAGGACGTTCATCAATTGGCAGAAGAGGTGGGCGGGATGTTCGCCCTGGTCGTTGCTGCGGCGAAACGCGCCAAGCAACTGAGAGAGGGGCGGCAGCCCGTCACGGCCTGCGATTCGTCGAACCCGCTAACGATCGCCTTGCAGGAGATGCTGGAGGGCAAGGTCGTTGTGCGGCCCCCTGGCGAGAAGGATGAGCCCGACGCTGAGGCGGAGATCGTTGAGGTAGCTGGCGAGGAGGTCGAGTCAGAGACGGTCGGTGAGGATGAGACAGAGGAGGAACCTGACGAGGACACGGCAGAAGAGGCTGAGGAGCCTGAAGAGCCGGGATCGTAGTGCCCTGACGGGCTTCCCAGCACCATCCCCCCATGTGAAGCAAGGGCCACACGGCGATGGCTGTTAAGAGAGACTACTACGAGATACTAGGTGTCTCGCCGGACGCGGGCGCGCGAGAAGTCCAGTCCGCATACCGGAAGCTCGCCCGCAAGTACCACCCGGATGTCTCCACCGAGCCCGACGCGCACCAACGGTTCCAGGAGATCGGGGAGGCCTACGCGGTTCTGACCGATCCGGAGAAGCGCGCCCGCTACGACCGGTTCGGCCACTCAGGGCTCGAGGCGGCGGGCGTCGACTTCGGCATGCCCGACATCTTCGAGCTGTTCCGGTCCGTGGTCGGAGGGTTTGGCTTTGGCGAGGAGGTGTCGCGGCGGGGCGGGGACATCGCCTACGACCTCGAAGTCACGCTGGACCAGGTGGCGACCGGCGTTGAGACAGAGATCGCGGTCTCTCGCTATGTGGGGTGCGATGAGTGCGGCGGCGAAGGCGCGGCACAGGGGTCGCTTCGGCAGCAGTGCCCGACGTGCCGGGGGGTCGGACGGGTCCGGTACCAGCAGCGATCGATGTTCTTCAGTTTTGCGCAGGAGGCCGAATGCCCGGATTGCCGTGGCAGCGGGGTCCACATCCCCGACCCGTGCGATCAGTGTCAGGGGACCGGGCGTCAGCGGCGAACTGAGAAGCTCACCGTGGAGGTCCCCGTCGGGGTCCCGGATGGGCAACTCCTCCGCTTCCGGGGCCAGGGAGATGTCGGGTCGTTGGGGGCGCCGGGAGGCGATCTGTACGTCCGCATACATGTCACGCCTCACGAGACACTGGTGCGACGAGGCGCCGACCTGGCCTGCGAGGTGCAGATCGCGTATCCCCAGGCCGCGCTGGGCGACGTCATGGAGGTGCCTGGGGTCTCCGAGCTACACGAACTCGCCATCCCGCCGGGCGTACAGCATGGAGACGTCCTAACCATTGAAGGCGCGGGCCTGCCTCAGATGGGGAACGAGAACCGACGCGGGGACCTGCACGTCCTCCTCCGTGTTGTCGTTCCCCAACGCCTCAGCAAGAGAGAGCGAGAGCTCCTGCTCGAATTGGCGGAGGCCCAAGGCGTTGAGGTTACACCCCCCGACTCGAGCATTGGCAAGAGGATCAGCGAGGCTTTCGGCGGGTAACCCGAGCGAGGTTCAGTACGCCCGCGGCACTTCGGCATGCGTTGGACACGCCTGGAGATACGTTGTCCCCCCGAACTGACTGATGTCGTGGCTGCCCTCGTGCTGGCCGAAACGGGACGCGGAGCGAGCGTTGCCTCCGTTGCCGGCGAGAGCCTGGTGGAGGGTTGGGTCCTTCGGACACGCGCGGCGCAGGTGGGGCAGAGGCTCTCGGTGCGCCTCGCGGCGGCCGGGGCCCGCTTCGCCGGCGCTGCCGCCGGCATCCGCGCGGTACCAGTGCCGGACGTTGATTGGCGTCTGGCCTGGCGGGAGCACTTCAGGCCACTGCGTGTGGGCGAGCGGCTGGTCATCAAGCCGTCGTGGGAGCCGTGGCCCCTTCCTGGCGATCCGTCCACTGCCCGACACGACGATATCGTAATCGAGTTGGACCCGGGCGGGGCCTTCGGGACGGGCAGTCACCAGACTACGAAGCTCGCCCTGCGCGCGCTCGAGAGGTCGGTCAAGCCGGGAGACGTGGTGATCGATGTCGGATGCGGGTCGGGGATCCTGAGTCTGGCGGCCCTGGCGCTTGGGGCAGAGCGCGCTCTTGCGGTAGACACGGACCCGGCAGCCATCGAGTGCGCCGCCTCGAATCTCCGCCAGCCCCTGTCCCACGGCGCGTGCCGGCTCCTGCTGGGCAACGGTCTGGCTTCGCTGCGAGCGGCAGCCGACATTGTCGTTGCGAACATCTCGGCGGAGGCGGCGGTAGAGATTGGTCGCCAGACGCCTTGCGCGCTTCGACCGAGGGGCAAGTACATAACCACCGGCTTCCTGGCGACCGCGAGCCAGGTCGTTGAGCAGAGCCTCCGCAATATCGGTCTGGTGGTTCAGGAGGTGGACGAGTTGGAGGGGTGGTCCTGTTTGAGCCTCGTGCGAATGGAGAGTGACCATCCGTGAGGCGCGTATTTGTTCCGAACGGCAGTGTCAAGGGGGACCGGGTTGACCTGCCCGGCACGGAGGCCCACTACGTGCGGCGGGTGCTGAGACTGGGTCCCGGCGACCGGTTCAGCGCCGTTCTGCCGGGTGGTGTCGAGCGGGTCGCCACAATCCTCGGCATCGGGGGCGGCGAGGTCGAGGCATCCCTGGGCGAAGAGGTGAGCAGACAAGCAGATCCGGCGGTCGATGTCCGGCTGTTCGCTGGTCTGTTGAAGGCGGCCAAATTCGAGCTGGTCGTCCAGAAGTGCACTGAGCTCGGGGTCTCCGCTATCACTCCCGTAGTCTGCCGGCGAAGCATCTCACGCGCTGGAGCCGGGGACCAGGAGAAGAAGGTGGGCCGATGGCGGCGCATCGCGGCGGAGGCCGCGCGCCAGTGTGGGCGGACGGTGCCGCCCACCGTGCATGGGCCCGTAGCCTTCTCCCAGGCGGTCTCGGAGGCCGCACAGAGCGGGGGACTGTGCCTGGTGATGTCGCCGGACGCCGGAGGCGAGATTGGATCGGGCGCGGCGCTCGCGGCCCGGGAGCCAGAGCGCCCGGTGGTTGTCCTGGTGGGGCCGGAGGGAGGGTTTGCGCCGGAGGAGCTGGAGGAAGCGGAGGCAGCGGGATTCCAGGCAGTCAGTCTGGGCACGCGCACTCTCCGTGCGGAGACTGCGGCAATCGTTGCTTGCGCCCTGGTGATGTACGAAGCTGGGGAGCTTCGGTAGACGGCTGGCCATGCCGCAGTCGCGGGACCCGGAGACGATGAAGATGGGACGGCGTCGGGGTCCCGGAAGGCGGGAGGAACCCGGCCCGCGAACGGCTTTTGCGGCATCGGCTACTGGGTGGTCGCAGGCGCGAAGCCGACGACGCCCCACTTGCCATCGGCCTCGGCCAGGCGCACGATTACAGCTCCCTGCGCACCGCCCCGCACCTCCACGGTTGCTGACGTCCCCGAGACGTTGGGCGCTCCGGCCTTCATCTCTCCAGCGAAATAGCCGGTCTGGCTCTCGAGTTCCCCCTTCTTGCTTTCTTTCAGCTTCCCAACGATCTGCCCGCGCTGACCTGAGGGAATATCGTCCCAGTCGGGGTTCGACTTACGGGCGTCGGTGACGTAGTTCCAGAGCGCAGCCGCGTCGGCCGTGTCCCCCTCAGCCATGGCATCAGCGAAAGCCTGGGCGACCGATTCGGGCGAGTCAGTCGCTGGTTCGCTGCGGCAACCTGTGCCTGCAACCGTGACTCCCAAAGCGACGACAAGGAGGAGGGCAGCCGACAATGACCTCATGTGAGCACCCTTTCCCGGACTCGTTCCTGCCGCGCGCTACTTGTGCGCGACGTAGAAGGCACGCGTGCTTCGGTCAGTCAGCGGATCGAAGGTATAGGCGTCGTAGACTGCGTGGAGCTTCAGGTCCGCGTCCTGCAGCAACTGGCGGATCTCATCGTCGGCGTAGCCCCGCTGTCGGTGGACTTCGACGAACTCCCGCTCCTGGCCCGGGCCACACCACCTGAACCACATGTGGATGGACGAGATGCGCGTGGTTGCGTCCCAGTTGGACTTCCATGAGTACAGCAACGGCCCGCCGGATCGCAGGTTGTTCTGGGTGAACAGATCCAGCGCAAGGGCCCGGATGGTGTTCAGGTCGAAGATGAACAGCCCTTGCCCGGCGAGGCAGTCGTGGACTCCCCGGAAGCACTCCAGAAGCCCTGCGGGTTCCAGGATGTAGTTGAGACTGTCGTAGAGGGAGACCACCAGATCGAAGGTCTCGGGCTTCAGCCCCAACGCGCGGGCGTCCTGGACCGCGGACCGCAGTCTGCCCTCGTGGTGAGCTACACGCACCATTCCCTCCGACAGGTCCACCCCGAACGCAGTGAATCCCCGCCGGGCCATCTCGGCGCCGACCTTCCCCGTGCCGCACGCGAGGTCGAGCACCGCCCTGGGGCGGGCGTCGAAGCGGTCGAGGAGCCGTTCGACGTAGTCCACCCAGTCGGTGTAGGGCACTCCGGACATGAGCTGGTCGTAGTAGGCACCGACCAACTCAAAGGCAACCGCGGGAGGCTGCCGGACAGGGCTTCGGCCTGGCCGGAGGAAGCGGCTCAGCCAGTGTTGACCTCTGGTGGGTGGCTTCTCTGACAAGGGGCGACGTTCCCCCTGGATCTCAGGCGGCGTTCACGTATGTCATCACGGTGTAGAGCCTCGGAAGATCACGCCTGACTTTCTCGCCATACTCCCCGGCGCCCCATCTGACCTGAGCGGCGACCATGTAGCGGGACGCCCGGGAGGCGTCCCAGCCGGTGATCTGAGCCTCTAGCGGCACTTTGATGGTCTCTTCCGGTCCGAGGCTGGCAATGCGGCGCTCGGTGTCTATCCGATTGACCTGCACAGTGTCGAGGACACGGACGACGATGTCCTCGACAGCCACCTTGCATGTGTTCCGGATCTCAAGCTGACAGGTCATCGTGCTGCCAACCGGCGATTGTTTCGGAGCCGTGAGCTTGCACACCACGGGCTGCACGCCCCAGAGACTCCTCACCTTGCTGAACGCCGCAGCGCCAGCGAGGGCCCATTCGCGTCCGGGGTAGGGGCCCCGATTGGCACGCAATGGCGCTGTGGAGACGCAGATCCGGCTGACATCGTGGACGAAGGCACCCTGCAAGGGCCCGCCCTTGGTCATCTGCACCGCGGCCTTCGTGATCCGCCGATATAGCTCCTCCGGAGCCGCGGGGTTCGTTAGACGCTGGTGGCTGCGGAAGTTGACCTGATCGCCGGCCATCATGTAGATGTGCCCCGCCGGGATCCCGGTTGACCCGGCCAGGCCGTCGTGCCACTGCTCGAGAAGAGACTCGTAGTGGGCTACGCTGTCGCATTCGTAGAGCATGACAGCGTCCATATCGACGCCGGCATCAGCGAACATCAGCGGATCCTGCCCGTGCTGCTCACCGTGCCACCAGCTCAAGGTGAAGGTCCAGAGCGGCTTCTTCAGCTTCGCCTCCTGGACGATCGACCGCAGCAAGAGCGATATCCGGTGTGCCCGCCACCAGTTCCACTGGTGGTAGAGCTCGATGTTACGCTGCCAGTTAGGCACGCCCCCGGCGCCGGTCCCCTCCAGCTTGTTGCAGATCCAGCCCATGCGGGCGTTGCGGGACATGGACGCCCACTCCGTCGGCAGCCCCACGACCGGCATCTCCTCGGCGAAGGGCTCTACCAGCTCGTAGCCGCCCCAGTCGGCGCCGCTGCGAACGTAATCCAGGCCGACGAAGTCGACATCCTCAATCGCCTGCATCTGAGCGAAGAACCGCGCGATCTGCCTGGGCCGCTGCTCGTCGAGCAGAGAGATCGCGGCGGTCTCATAGGGCACACCGCGGCTGCGGGAGAAATTCTCAGTCCACGTGTAGTCCGGCTTCCAGTCCCGCGCGCGAGCATGTTCGCTTCGACGGTTGGGATAGGTCTCGAAGGCAACGGCCCAGGCGCCGAAGGTGAGGCCTCGTTTGTGCGCTTCCGCGGCGAGTTCGGGCACCTTGTGGATGTTGACCTGGTTCCACGGGCGCTCGTGGGAGAGACCAGCCGCGGGGCTGTACGCTTCGGTCACGCCGCCCCGGAACCAGAAGGCATCTGCGCCCATGAACTCCGCCCAGTCAAGCATCGCGTGCCAGTCGCCCTGTCGGCCGTCAGGAGCGACCAGACTGCTGCCCTGCGGGAAGTCCGGCTCCCAGGTCACCACGCAGGTCCCGGCCCTCAGTTTGGGTTTCTCGGCTCGCCGGACGCGGAAGTGAGCGGTCGCCACGCAGGTCGCCTCGCCTTTGGGCTCCGGCTCGGGGCGTGAGCCGGGCCTCCGGCGATTGGCCTTCTGGCGCTGAGCTTGCGCGTCGGGGGTCTCCCAGGTCCATTGAGTGGGGTCGAACGTCGCACGCGCCTCAAAGGAGTAGAGGGCGTCCGGCCCCGCCTCGGCACCAAACGGAACCGGCCAGTTCCCCCGCCACACGCCGGTGGATGAGTCGAAGCGCAGCGCCACGGCCTTGACGTCCCCGATTGTCTCGATGACGTCGCCGTTGGCGTCGCGTACCACCAGTTCGGGGGCGGTGTCAGAGACCGGGGAGCCGTCCGCCTGCACGTGGGCGACCTCGACGGGCACCATGTCGAAGCGGTAAGGGTCAGGGCTCGGCGTGCTGACCCCGAGGGGAAACGCCGGGCCTTCGGAGGTCGGGCCTTTCTCGCGGTGAAGCAGGCCGCCGATTGCTCTGCCGACCGGCTTTCGGGCAGCGACCAGGGCAACGAGAGCGCAGACCACCACCATCGCCAGACAGCAGCAAGTGGAGTTCTGGTCCCGGCGCCTACGGCGTCGCCGAGCGGGGGAGTCGGTGGGCCGGATGCGGACGGTGGAGACTTTCATCGCAGCAACAGACCCGGGGGCAACGGGCATCGGGCCCCATGGAGGCCTACGCGTTCAGTGGCCCGGGCGAGCGACGCCCGGTCGATTGGGAGGCGCGCGACGAGATCAGTCGTCCCGGATTATCAGCCAAGAGACTTCTCGGCCGCCGGCCGCCAGGGCAATGGAGTTGGCGCCGCGGTCGAGGGCCGCTGTGATGGTGATCGCCCGCGTGGCGGGATCGAACGCAATCTCTGGCCGTTTGCCCTGCACCTCGCCGACGGGCGCGCCTGCCACGTCCTCGTCGGTGATCGTCCCCGTGATCTTCAGGGACTTGGAGGTGACTCGGGCCCCCGGGGCAGGGCTCAGGTCCGCGATGTGGAGCGCCTTGGCATTGCAGATGCGCTTGAAGGTGTTGAACGACGTCGCGTTCATGATCATCCGCCGTGGGAGCCGGAACGGATCCGACTGCTCGTCGGCCGGGCCCCGGTCGATGGTTAGTGCGGCGTCGTAGCCCGCGCTCTCGATCGTATCCAGCACGAAGGTGTCGTAGTTGCCGTAGGGCAGGGCGATCGAGGTGACCTCCAGGCCGGTGTTCTCCTCGATTGCCTCCTTCGACCTACGGATCTGGTCCTCCACCATGTCGCGGATGCTCTCCGGAGACTGGCCCTCCTTGACATACGTCAGGTTCTCGTGGGTGGTGGTGTGAGACCCGATCTCCCAGCCGCCGTCAGCGAGTGCCTTGCAGTCCTCCCAGGTCAGCTTGCGTTCATTGGCGCCCACCGAGGACGAGATGACAAGAGCAACGCCGACGAAGCCGTGCTTGTCACACATGGGCTTGGCGATCGTTCGGGCGCTTCTCCAGCTATCGTCGAAGGAGAGCACGATCGGTTTTTCGGGCAAGTCGGCTTCACCGCGAAGGTAGGCTGTCACGTCCCGAACCGTGACGGTCTCGAAGCCCTCGTCATCGAGCCACTGGAGGTACTGCTCCAGATCCGCTGTCTTGATGGAGTAGGCGTTTTGGGCGTTCGGGCCCAGGTCGTGCAGACACAGGATGGGGATGTTGCAGGGCCGCCGCGGCTCCGGAGCCGGCTGAGCCGGCGCCTGGGCGACCGGCTGTTCGGCCCTCTTCCGGCCGCACCCC
>CBFDAZ010000137.1:0-9969 GCA_965602825.1 uncultured bacterium | reverse complement strand
GGGGGGGGGGGGGCCCCCCCCCCCCCCCCCGGGGGGGGGCCCGCCCCCCCCCCCGCGACGTGTTGCCGTTGTCTCATTACGGCCTGCGGCCCGCTCTCACCTCCTGGGAACTCAGGGGGCCGCAAGGGGCTTGTAGCGTGTAGAGGTGGCGCTTCAGATCGGCCTGTGGAGGCAGGGGCGGTTTTCGACGTGCTTCACGTTGACACTGGGTGCGGGGCTTGATATACTCGGTGTTCCGACGCCTTGGGCGGACGGGGCCGGGGCGTGGCGCAGCTTGGTAGCGCGCGTGCCTTGGGAGCACGAGGTCGCCGGTTCAAATCCGGCCGCCCCGACCAGCCAATAGGCCGCGGCCGGCGACCGTGCGGCGCGCAGCCTGTCTTGCTGCCAGGTCGAGCGGGGGTAGCTCAGTTGGTAGAGCGCCAGCCTTCCAAGCTGACGGCCGCCGGTTCGAGCCCGGTCCCCCGCTCCAGACAGATGGGAATGCGTGGCCCTGCATAACGGCGCGACGGGCGCCATGAATGGCGCCCCTACGGGGGTCGAATGCACGGTTGCGGATTCCCGGGCGGATGGCGGCGAGCCAGAAGCAAGGGATCGCGCCCGTAGCTCAGTGGATAGAGCAACGGACTTCTAATCCGTAGGTCGCCCGTTCGAATCGGGCCGGGCGCGCCAGACTGTCCGTTGCCGCCCAACAGCGTTGAGGAACCCGGGCGCCTGTAGCTCAGCGGATTAGAGCGACGGACTTCGGATCCGTGGGTCGGGGGTTCGATTCCCTCCAGGCGCGCCATTCCACGATTGCAGTTGGTCGCTGGAATTGTGGGTCGTTAGCTCAGCTGGCAGAGCAGGGGACTCTTAATCCCAAGGTCGCAGGTTCGATTCCTGCACGACCCACCAGAGGAATGAACTCAGGAGGGCCCGGCATCATCGATGGGAGCATCGACCGCGATGCCGGGCCGTGATGTGTGAGAGGGCGCTTCCGACATCGTCTCGCTCACTGACTCGACTCGTGGGCGCGTGATGGAATTGGCAGACATGCATGGTTTAGGACCATGTGGGGAAACCCGTGAGAGTTCGAGTCTCTCCGCGCCCACCATTTGAGGCAACCCGGGCGGGTCACGACCGACGTGGTACTGACCGCGCCCCACGACAGGATCGAGCCACGTTCCGGTCGGAGGAGTAGTCTCTTGTACGTCATCGTTGAGCCCGAGCTGGGCAGCAAGGTGCGCTTGAAGTTCTACATCGAGCAGCGTCAGGTCGACCGGGCCTACCAGAAGCTGTACGACCAGGTCAGCAATCGAGGCGACATCCCGGGATTCCGCAAGGGCAAGGTGCCTGCGTGGCGCGTCCGCCGGCAGTTTGGCGGCGAGGTCGTAGACGGCGCTGTGTTCGCAGACGTGATGGAGCAGGCTCTGACCTCGCTGCTTGTCTATGGGGAGGTCCAGGCCCTCGAGCCTGCTGACTTTGGGGACGAAGACGAGAAGCAGCAAGCCGTCGCGGGGAAGCCCCTGGAGGTCGAGGCGGTCACGAGGGTCCGGCCTGAGGCGCGCGTTCCGGACTACAACGGCATCGAGATTGAGGTACCCGACACGGAGCCGACGGAGGAGCAAATCGAGGAGAAGATCCGGGACCTGCGAGATGCCGCGGCTGAGATCGTCGAGGTGCAGGACCGGGAGGTGCGCGCGGGGGATCTGGTGGAGGCGGCGCTGAAGACGAAGGTTGAGGGCGAGGAGGAGGAGGGGGAGCGGAACGAGGCGTTCATCGTTGGCGAGGATCGATACGATCCGGCGCTCGACAAGCACCTGCTCGGACACAAGACCGGTGAGACGGTGGAGTTCACCGTGGACTACCCCGACAAGCTTACCATGGGCGATCTGGCGGGGAAGACCGTGCAGATGGCGGCCACGATCAACGTTATCAGTGAGCGCCACCTGCCTGAGGTGAATGAGGAGTTCGCCGCGCAGGCCGTCGAAGCGTCGTCGGTCGAGGAGTTCCGGGAGAAGGTCGTCGAGCAGGTCCGAGAGACGAACCGGGAGCTGGCGGAGCGCGTACTGCGGAATGGTGTGGCGCGCTGGCTGGCGGACAACGTCCGCGTCGATCTGCCCGATACGATCGCGCAATGGGCGACCGGTGAGGACACTGACGATGAACTGGGGGATGAGGTGGACGGCACGGATGCCCCACAGGTCGTGAAGCTCGCCCTGGCGTGCAACACGGTGCTGACGGACAAGGGGATAGCGGTGGGGGATGAGGCGGTACGCGAGGAGTACGTCCGAGCCGGCGAGAGCCATGGCTTGGACGCCGAGCAGCTTGCGTCGGACGAGATCGACCGGGAGGTCGCGGGGCTCCTGCTGGAGCGCGCGATCCGACGGAAGGCCATCGACACCGTCTCGGAAGCTGCAATTGCGAAGCCCGTTCCGCTGTCAGAGTTCCTGGCGGACGATGAGGAAACGAGCAGCGCAGGCGAGGAGACCGGCGAGGAGGGGCGTCAGGATGTTCAAGAGGATGGACCCCAGGGAAGCGAAGCGCCGACGGAGGAGCAAGCGAATGAGCAGTCCGATTGAGCCGAAGAACCTTGTCATTCCCAGCGTTATCGAGCAGACGCCTCGCGGCGAGCGGGTGTTTGACATCTACTCCCGGTTGCTGAAGGACCGGATCATCTTCATTGGCTCACCCATCGACGACCTGGTCGCCAACCTGGTGATCGCGCAGCTCCTGCACCTCCAGGGAGAGGACCCGACTGAAAAGATCGACATGTACCTCAACAGCCCGGGCGGAGTGACGTCGGCGGGTCTGGGGATCTATGACACCATGCAGTACATCTCGCCCGACGTGCACACGTGGTGTGTGGGTCAGGCGGCGAGCATGGCGGCCGTTCTCCTGGCCGCGGGCCAGCCCGGCCACCGAGCGGCGCTCCCCTACTCGCGGATCCTGATCCACCAGCCCTTCGGCGGCGTGCAGGGGCAGGCAGCCGACATCGAAATCCACGCCCGCGAGATCATGCGCATCCGGGGCTGGCTGAACGACATCCTGGCCAAGCACACCGGCCAGCCGCTGGAGAAGATCGAGCAGGACACCGACCGCGACTACTACATGACCGCCGACGAGGCCCTGACCTACGGTCTGATCGACTTCATCGCCGAAGAGCAGCCCGAGCAGGAGACCTAGACGCCGCCGGGCCGCCAAACCGGCGGCAGGGAGAGTCCGCAATGCCTGACGACACTCGACGAAGCAAGGGACGCGGTCCTCGCTGCTCGTTCTGTGACAAGGAGAAGCCGACCCAAGTCAAGGATTTGATTGCCGGGCCGGGCGTGTACATCTGCACCGACTGCGTCGAGCTCTGCAACCAGATAATCAAGGGCAAGGAGCGCGAGCGCCGCGCGGCCCGTCACGCCGATCTCGTGCAGGGGCCGGTGCCGACTCCGCGGGAGATCTGCGACGTCCTCGACCAGTATGTAATCGGTCAGTCGCGGGCCAAGAAGATCCTGTCGGTCGCCGTCTACAACCACTTCAAGCGAGTGCGACTGGGCTACCTGGAGAGCGACGTTGAGATCGATAAGAGCAACATCCTGCTGATCGGCCCCACCGGGTGCGGCAAGACGCTTCTCGCCCAGACGCTGGCGAGGTTCCTGGACGCTCCCTTCGCCATTGCCGACGCGACGGCGGTCACCGAGGCGGGATACGTGGGTGAGGACGTCGAGAACATCGTGCTGCAGTTAGTCATCGCCGCCGGTGGCGACATCGAGCGCGCACAGCACGGCATCATCTACATCGACGAGATCGACAAGATCGCGCGCAAGGCCGACAACCCGTCCATCACGCGGGACGTGTCGGGCGAGGGCGTGCAGCAGGCTCTGCTGAAGATCCTCGAGGGCACAGTGGCGAACGTCCCACCCCAGGGCGGGCGCAAACACCCGCAGCAGGAGTATCTGCGGGTCGATACGAGGGGGATCCTCTTCATCTGCGGCGGCGTGTTCGATGGCCTGCCAGACATTATCCGCGCACGAACTCAGCGCCGGGCGGTGGGCTTCGGCGCCGCCCACGGAACGCAGAGGCAGGACAACGATGATGCGATCCTGGGTGACGTCATCCCGGAAGACCTCATCAAGTTCGGGATGATCCCCGAGTTCACCGGCCGCTTGCCGATCGTCGCGACGCTGGAATCGCTTACCGAAGAGGATCTGCAGCGCATCATGGTGGAACCCAGGAACGCGGTGGTCAAGCAGTACCAGAAGATGATGTCGATGCTGGATGGCGTGGACCTTGCTTTCTCGGACGGGGCTCTCGAGGCGATCGCTAGGGAAGCGCTGAAGAAGGCCACCGGGGCAAGAGCCCTGCGCACGATCATCGAGCAGATCATGACGGACGCGATGTTCGAGGTACCGTCTGATCCGGACGTCGTCGAGTGCACTGTGACTGCCGATACGGTAACCGAGGGGAAAAAGCCTCGACTGAGACGCCGTGAGGGAGCGGTGAAAGGCCGCAAGAGGAAGACGGCGTAGCCGGGCCCGTTCGGGCGGGTGAGCCAGCCGGCCGTGGGTCCGCTGGCGCCCGCTGCGTACGTTAAGGGCGCTCCGGTTGGACTCACCCAGGTCCTTCCCACCGCGTTGTGCCTTGTTGGAGTGATCCCGCCGGGCCTGAACCGACGCTCCCGTTAGCGGCGTTGATCTGCGGTCACCTCAGGCCCGGGAAGTCGACTGTGAGGCGCTTCTACCGAACCATGCCAAAACCCAAAGCTGACCACGAAGAGCAGGGCGGCGATGCCGCCGAGGCAGAACAGCGGCTCCCCGTGCTCCCGATCCGGGACATCGTTCTGTTCCCGCGCCTGGTGATTCCACTCCTCTTCGGGCGCCCCAAGTCCCAAGCCGCGCTCGATGAGATCCGCAACAGCGACCGGCCCGTCCTGCTGCTTACGCAGAGGGACGGGTCGGTTGAGGATCCCGCACCTGACGATCTCTACCAGGTGGGCTGCATCGCGCGGATCGCTCAGCTGATGGACCTGCCGGACGGCACCGTCCGCACTCTCGTCGAGGGGGAGACGCGAGCAGTCGTCTCGGCGTTCGTCCGAACGGAACCGTTCCTGGAGGCCGAGATCGAGCCGCTGGTCGAGGTCGAGGACAAGGCGCCGGAAGTTGAGGCTACAATGCGCGAGGTCGTCGCGCAGTTCGAGCGCGCGGTGAGCCTCAGCCGGAGCATCCCTCCCGACGCTCTGGGCACGGCGCTGAACACCAAGGAAGCCGGCCGGCTGGCCGACCTGGTGGCCTCCTGTCTCAGCCGGCCCACGGAGGAGAAGCAGCAGGCCCTCGAGATGCCCCTTGCCTCCCAGCGGCTGTCCAAGGTGCATGCGCTGCTGATGGAGGAGATCAGCATCCTGGAGTTGGAGCAGAACATCCATTCCCGCGTTCGCGACGAGATGAGCTCCTCGCAGCGCGAATTCTACCTCCGCGAGCAGATGCAGGCGATCCGCGAGGAGCTGGGCGAGCGCGAGGGCACCCCCCAGGAGGCGGACGAGTACCGAGAGAAGATCGAGGCCGCGGAGCTGTCGGCACCGGCAAAGGAGAAGGCGCTGCGGGAGGTCGAGCGACTCGAACGCATTCCGGCGGTTGCGCCCGAGGGAACGGTGATCCGCACGTACATGGACTGGCTCGTCGCCCTTCCCTGGAAGAAGGCGACCCGTGACAAGCTGAATATCGCGCGTGCGGAAGAGATCCTCGACGAAGACCACCATGGCTTGAACAAGCCGAAAGAGCGAGTGGTCGAGTTCCTCGCGGTCCGCAAGCTGGCTCGGCGTACGAAGGGGCCCATCCTCGCCTTCATTGGGCCACCAGGGGTCGGGAAGACGTCGATCGGGCGCTCGATCGCTCGCGCCCTGGGGCGCAAGTTCATTCGGATCTCGCTCGGCGGAGTGCGCGACGAGGCGGAGATACGGGGGCACCGTCGCACGTACGTGGGCGCTCTGCCGGGGCGCATCATGCAGGGCATGCGTGACTGCGGCTCCAACAACCCCGTCTTCATGCTCGACGAGATCGACAAGATCGGCATGGACTTCCGCGGCGATCCCTCATCCGCGCTACTGGAAGCGCTGGACCCGGAACAGAACGCCAACTTCAGCGACCACTACCTGGAGGTGACCTTCGATCTGTCGCGGGTGATGTTCATCGCGACGGGCAACGTCATGTCCACGGTCCCCCCTGCTCTGCGCGATCGGATGGAAGTGATTGAGTTCCCGGGCTACGTTGACGAGGAGAAACTGGCCATCGCCAAAGGCTTTCTGACACCAAAACAGCTCAAGAACCACGGGCTGAAGGACGAGCATCTCCACTTCCCCGACAAGGCCATAAGGGGCATCATCAGGAGGTATACGCGGGAGGCCGGCGTACGGGAGCTCGAGCGGAAGATCGCCGCGATCTGCCGCAAGACCGCCAAGCGCGTTGCGGGCGGCGACGACACGAAGGTCAACGTGACCGGCTCCAACCTCGAGGACTTCCTGGGGCCGCGCGTCTACGTGGAGGACCTGAAGCGCAAGAGCAACCAGGTCGGCGTGGCGACGGGCCTTTCGTACACCGATAGCGGCGGTGAGATTCTGCAGGTTGAGGTGGCGGTGACTGACGGCAAGGGCGATATCACCCTGACCGGCAGCCTGGGCGATGTCATGAAGGAGTCGGCTCAGGCGGCCCTCGGGTATGTCCGGACGAAGGCCAAGCCCCTGGGCCTGGCGAATGATTTCTTCCAGAAGCACGACTTCCATGTCCACGTCCCCTCCGGCGCGGTGCCGAAAGAGGGGCCATCAGCAGGGGCGACGATCGCGGTCGCGATCTTCTCCGCACTCAAGGGCCAGGCCGTCCGTTGCGACATTGCCATGACCGGGGAGGTGACCCTGCACGGTCGCGTCCTGGCGGTAGGGGGGGTCCGGGAGAAAGTGCTCGCTGCGTATCGAGCCCGGATCCGGAACGTAATCATTCCTAAGGACAACGAGAAGGACCTGAAGGAGCTCGACGAGCTCCCCGAGGATGTGCGCAGAAAGATGCACTTCACCTTCGTGTCCAACATGAATCAGGTAGTAGCTGCCGCTCTGGTCTAGCAGCGGCGCTACCGAGTCGTCGTGCTCAGACCAGGCCATCCCGCCGGAGGGGTGGCCTTTTGCGTGCATCCGCACGTGCGGAAGGAGAGCCCTGACCATGGCCGCCAAGCTCGAGAAAGCCTACGACCCGCGCAAGGTTGAGGCCAAGATCTATCAGTACTGGCTCGACAATCACGTGTTCGATGCCGAGGTCCGGCCCGAGAGGGAGCCGTTCTGCATCGTGATTCCGCCGCCCAACGTGACGGGTGCGCTGCACATGGGGCACGCGCTCGACGAGAGCGTTCAGGACCTGCTGATCCGGTGGGAGCGGATGCGGGGCAAGGAGGCTCTGTGGCTGCCCGGGACCGACCACGCCGGCATCGCTACCCAGAACGTGGTCGAGGAGCAGTTGGCCAAAGAGGGGCTGACCAGGCATGACCTGGGGCGCCAGCGCTTCGTGGAACGGGTCTGGAAGGTCAAGGAGGAGCACCACGGGCGCATTGTGGAGCAGCTCCGGCGCTTCGGCTCCTCCTGCGACTGGCGGCGAGAGCGCTTCACGCTCGACGAGGGCTGCTGCCGCGCCGTGCGGGAGGCCTTCGTCACCATGTACGACCGCGGCTGGATCTACAAGGGCGCCCGGATGATCAACTGGTGCCCTCGGTGTACCACCGGCCTTTCCGACCTGGAGGTCGAGCACACAGAGCGGAACGGCCACCTGTGGTACATCCGCTACCCGGTGCCGGCCTCCGACACGCCCCTCGTCGTGGCCACCACCCGGCCGGAGACGATGCTCGGCGACACCGCCGTGGCGGTCAGCCCGCGGGACGAGCGCTATGCGGACTTGCTCGGGGAGACGGCCATCCTGCCGCTGATGGATCGGCCCATACCGATCGTCGCCGACGATGCCGTGGACCCGGAGTTCGGCGCCGGGGCGCTCAAGGTGACGCCCGGCCACGACCCCACAGACCTGGAGATTGGCCAGCGCCACAACCTGCCTTCGGTGGTGGCGATCGGCGACGACGGCAAGATGACCGCCGAGGCCGGCAAGTACGCAGGCCTCGACCGCGACGAGTGCCGGAAGCGAGTCGTGAAGGACCTGGAGGAGTTGGGCCTGCTGGTGAAGGTCGAGCCGTACGTGCATGCGGTGGGGAGCTGCAGCCGCTGCGACACGATCGTTGAGCCATTGGTGAGCGAGCAGTGGTTCGTGCGCCCGGAACCGCTGGCCGAAGCCGGACTGGAGGCCGTGGAATCGGGCAAGGTGCGCTTCGTCCCCGGCCGCTGGACGAAGGTCTATACCGACTGGCTCGAGGGTCTGCGCGACTGGTGCATCTCCCGGCAGCTATGGTGGGGCCACCAGATCCCCGCCTGGACGTGTGAGGAATGCGGCGAGATGATCGTCAGCCGCGAAGACCCGCAGCGCTGCCCGAAGTGCAACGCGGGAAGAGACGAACTCAAGCAAGAGGAAGACGTCCTCGACACCTGGTTCTCGTCGGGCCTGTGGCCGTTCTCCACGCTCGGGTGGCCGGACCAGACGCCCGAGCTCGACTACTTCTACCCGACATCCGTGCTGGTGACCGCCTATGACATCATCTTCTTCTGGGTCGCCCGCATGATTGCCATGGGCATGACGCTAAAGGGCGAGCACCCCTTCCACGAGGTGTTCATCCACGGCCTGGTGCGGGATGAGCAGGGCAAGAAGATGTCCAAGAGCCTCGGCAATGTCATCGACCCTCTGGGCCTGATGGATGAGTACGGAGCCGACAGCCTGCGGTTCGCGCTGACCTCGCTCATCACTCACGGCCAGGACATAACCCTGAGCCCGGACAAGCTGGTGGGGGCGCGGAACTTCTGCAACAAGCTGTGGAACGCGGCTCGCTTCGTCCTGCTGAACCTGGAGGGGCACGATCCTGAGGCGGAGATGGCCGACCTCGACGTCGCCGACCACTGGATCTTCAGCCGGCATAACGCGGCCGTCGCCGCGGTCAACTCCGAACTCGAGCGCCGGAACCTGGCCCAGGCGGCGAACGTCGCGTACGACCACGTGTGGGGGGAGTTCTGCGATTGGTACGTGGAGCTGGCCAAGGCCCGCCTCTACGGCGACGACCCGGCCAGGAAGGCTCGGGCCCAGGCGACCCTCTCGACCGTCTTCGGGGGCATATTGAGGCTGCTCCACCCGATCATGCCCTTCATCACCGAGGAGCTATGGCAGACGTGCGGCGACAGCCAACGCGGACCCCTCGCCGTGCAACCTTACCCGGCCGCCAGTGACGAGGCAACGGATGCCGGGGCTGAGGCACAGATGGGCGTGGTGATTGACGCCGTCTCCGCCATCCGGTCGCTCAAAGCTGATGTCGGGCTCCAGACGGGCCAGAAGGCTGAGGTGACCCTGGCCGCGGGAGACGCGGAGCGAGAGATCCTGACCGCCAACGCTGATGCCCTGCAGCTTCTGGCGAAGGCCGACCCGGTGCACCTCACTCCGCCGGATGGCGATCGGCCGGAGAAGGCTGCCTCCACAGTGGCGGGTGGCGTTGAAGTGTGCCTGCACATGGAGGGCCTGGCGCTCGACGTGGCGGAGGAACTGGCGCGACTGGATCAGCAGATCTCGAGCCTCGAGAACGATCGGGAACGCAGCCGGAACAAGCTGGCGAACCAGAGCTTCACCGAGAAAGCGCCCGAAGCAGTCGTGGCGAAGGAGCGCGAGAAACTGGCGGAGACGGAGGCGGCCCTGGAGAAGCTCCGCGCTCGCGGTGAGCTGCTGGCGGGCCTGTCTTAGCCCTGGAGAAGGGGCAGGGACGCTTGCGAGCTTCGCCGAAGGTAGGCTGAGGAACCATGGCACGGCGGCTCTTCAGCAGATTCCTCATTCGTCGGCTGGTGCTACTCACCGCCTTTGGCATCGCCTTCGGCCACGTCGAGGC
>CBFDAZ010000136.1:0-10004 GCA_965602825.1 uncultured bacterium | reverse complement strand
GTCTCACGAAACTCATCCTCGCTCGCGGACAGGAGTTCGATGTACGCCAAAGGCGGCCGCCGGGTCTTGGTGCGGACCTGGGTTCTCGGCGCGGGAGTCGGGCGGATTCTCAGCATCTTGCCTTCGTGGCCCCCGGACAGCGGGTCCGAACCTCGGTGTGTTCGCGGCCCGGTCGTCACTCGTTGGGAAGTCGCCGTCGGGTACGGCTACTCGCTTCTGGCCCTCTGAGCCGGAAGCGGCTCATCACTCGGTGGCAGCGGCGAGCGGACCGCGCTCTCGGTCTCCGGCTCGCCGATCAGCTCCACCTCGATGGAATCAAGCGCCTCCTCGACCGTCGCTCGTCCGCTGACCGACAGGAAAAGGAGATGGTCGATGATCTCGGCGATCTCGGACCACGCCATCGGCGACACGCCTCGGCCATTCCGCAGCGCCGTCTTGAACGCCGCCCACCGCTTGTCCTGTGGCAGCTCGCCGGCCACATCGCGACGTACTGACGGGACACCCAGATGGGCCAGGCCCCTCTGCCGATCGCGGCCCAGCGCGTAGCACAGGAAGTGCACGCAAGCGTCGATATCGCGGGCCGTCTCCAGGATGACGATGCCGTCCGTACGCAGATGGTCGCTGGTCCCCTCCAACTTCGGCACGGGCCTCACATCGACCTCGATGCTTGGCGGGAGGCGCCACAGTTCGCGGAGCAGCCATGGCCGCTCGATCAGCATCGCCAGGCGCCCCGACAGGAACAACTCCGCGAGTTCGCTCTGGGTCCAGGTCAGCAGCTCGGGTTGCGTGGCGTGCGAGCTCACCAAGTCGCACCACCACTGCAAGGTCTGCCTTCCCGGTTCGGCGTTGAGGGCCAGGCGGCCCCGCTCATCGAAGACCACGCCGTTGAGGGCCCGGAAAGTCGTGAGGAACACATCAGGCCCGCCGCCGTCAGCGCGTCCCGGCAGGCCGAGCCCGTACATGCCCGGCGGATCGGCGATCTCCTGGGCGACCCGCAGGAGCTCCTCCGGCGTGCGTGGCGGCGCCAGCCCCGCTTCCCGCAACACGTCAGCCCGGTAGTATAGGGCCTGTGGCCCGACCATCCAGGGCAGGCTGAACAGGATCCCCTCGATCCTGCCCTGCCCCAGTGCTCCGGGATGGAACCGATCCAGGAAGCCGCTGGGGAAGCGCTGGTCCAATGACACCGCCTGCCCCACGATCAGGGGCAGATCGATATCCCTGACGACAACCATGTCGGGCGCGTACGCCGCACCACGGCCGGTCCATTGCTCCAGCTTCACGCCGCTTTCGGACCACTCGTGAGTGAACAACTCGACCGGCCGCCCGAACGCACGCTTATACGATCCGGCCAGGTCCGCAAGGTACTGCGACTCGCCGGGGAAACCGTAGAGCCAGACCGCGAGCGAGACCGGAGCCCTGGCCTCCTCCGAGCTCTGCCCCACGGCCACCGTCCACGGTAGAGCGAAGGCGACAGCCAGGAGTACACGGGCCGCGGCGCACTCGACCGCGGCCCTGAAGCGTATCCCAACGAACCGGCGCGCCGGGACTGGCATTTACCCCGCGCACCTCCTCGGGGTCTATCCCTTCTGCTCGATCGTCAACTCGACATCGACTTCGGCCTTGATCTTCTGCGTAGCCTGGGTCATTCCGCCCATCATGCCCGGCTGCATCATACCCGGCTGCATCATACCCGGCTGCATCATACCGGGCTGCATCATGCCCGGCTGCATCATGCCACCCTCGTCCATCATACCGGGCTGCATCATGCCCGGCTGCATCATGCCCGGCATCATCATGCCAGGCTGCATCATGCCCGGCATCATGCCACCCATCTGCATACCGGGCATCATGCCACCCATCTCCATGCCGGGCATCATACCGGGTTGCATCATGCCCGGCCCCATTCCGGCCTCCATGCCGCCCATCATGCCACCCATCGTCTGCTGCTTGAACTCCACCTCGTCGAGGTCGTGGTGCAGGAAGTCCTCCATGCTCACTGGGTAGCCCGCTTCGTACGCGAAGTAGGTGATCCTGCTGCCCGAGATCGTGCCTTTGATCTTCACGGACATGCCTTGGATCTTGGTCTCGAACTCCACGCCTTCTTCCTCGAACTGGCTCTTGATCCGCACGCACTTGCGGCCCATTGACCACTCGAACCCGTCAACACTGTGCTCGGCGGTGACGACCTGCGGATGGAGCCCCAGAATGTCGAGCAACACCGACATGTCCGACTTCCACGGCCGGGCGCCCGGTCTGAGCGCTCTGGAGGGCAGCCGGATGTACGTCTCTCCGATCTCGAAGTGGTCATCCTTGGTGCTGTGAGGCTTGATGACCCCATCGCCGTCGTACTGCTGCGTGAACGATTGCCCGAAGTCGTCGATGTACGACGGCCGCATGCCGGTCGGGAACAGCGCCCCCTGGGTGCACGTCTGGCGCGCCACGCCTCCGGACCCGTCGCCGCCACCCGAGAGCATCTTCAGCGTGTAGGCGGCCTTCAGCGACGCGTCGAACTTCTGCTTCGGTAGCTGCATCTGCGGCGTGGAGTAGTCAAGGGCGACCGTCTCATCGCCGTTGACCTCATACTGAACCTGGTCGCCGCTCTTGAGCCGGATCCTCAGTTCAACCCCCTCAGCAACCTCGGCAGCCGGGATGTCGTTGCCAATGCGGATCCGGACCGTGGCCGAGCCCTGCAGGTTCCCGTCCGCGTCGAAGCCATTGCCGGTGATCACGTACTCCCCATCCGGGTACACCCGGTCGCCGTTCTCGTCGCGGACCCGTGTGTCCCACAGGAACGGAAGCCCGGCAATCGTGTTGGCCTGGAACTCAGCCTCCGCCTCCTGCCCTGCCTGCGCGATCTTCCAGGCGTACGTTCCCTCATTCGGGCCCGGCTTGTCAGCCACGACCTCTGTCACACCGCGCACGACGGCACCCGCCTCGGGCGCAATGACCGTCACCTTGCCCCGTTGAGCGACGGCTGCCGTGGTCAGCAGCACGATGGCGAACGTCAGCATCATCAAGGCCTTCCATCGGCGCATCTTCAGGCCTCCTCGTTCAGTTGCTCGAAGTGACTAAGCAGAAGTTGGTAGCACTCCCGCAGGCTCTGCGGGACAACACGGGTATCGCCGAGAACAGGCATGAAGTTCGTATCGCCCGCCCACCGCGGGACAATGTGCAGGTGAAGATGCTCCTCGATGCCGGCTCCCGCAACGCGGCCCACATTGAAGCCCACGTTAAAGCCATCCGGTCTCATCGCACGCCGAGTGGCCTCTATCGCACGCCGCGTCAGACGCATCATGTCCACGAGCTGTTCCTCGCCCAGGGACAGGATGTCCGGAACGTGCTCGTAGGGCACGACCAACAGGTGCCCATTGTTGTACGGGTATGCATTCATGAGGACGTACGCCAAGCGGCCGCGGTTTAGTATCAGCTCGGCGTCATCGTCGCCGGTACACGGCTTCTGGCAGAAGATGCAGTCTTCAGACTTCTCGCTGAGAACGTAACCAATGCGCCACGGGGCCCAGAGACGGTCCAAGGTGGATTGTCCCCGTTGTGGGCTGAGTGCCTGCGCACCCGCAGAATGGAACGCTGAACTCGAAGGCGATTATACATACGCCCGAAGCGGACTGTCAACCGGCGGCGTCCTCCCCCTCGGCGGCGGCCACTGATGCCTGGCTGACGTAGATCCGGGCCCCGTAAGCCGGGATCTCGTCGGTGAACCGCCCGCTCTCCGTCTTGGCCACCGGCGAGTCCTCACCCAGCCGGTACAGGCTCTCCGGACAGGGCTCGGGCACCTCGAACGTAGTCAGAGCCGAACGCGGCTCGGCATTCACCGCAACCACGTACACACTGCCATCAGCATCCCACGCACCAACGTGAACCGGCTCCGTCGCCCTGACGCCTCGGTACGAGCCGTCGATCAGCACGCTGGCGAGGCGGGCAATCGCCGCGTTGGTATCTGCCATCTGCGCCCACAGGTCGGGCGCATCGGTGGGCAGGTAGTAGGCCGGTCGATCCGGCGTGCTTGAGAAGTAGTACCCGTGGTGTAGCAGTCCCTGGGCGCCGTAGGCAAGGGCCAGGAAGGTCATCGCTCGGTGCTCGGCCCCGGTGGGAGGCCGCCCCGTGGCGGCCGCCTCGAGGCCTCCGCCGCTGACCAACCAGGCTCGCCCCACGGCCTGCACCGCCGCCCACACCGGTCTGCCCGCTCCCAGTACGCGCTGGGCCGCCATCACATCGTCGGCGACCGTGGACACAGGCAAGGCGGGGATGGGCTGTGGCTCGATCGCCACAATGTCGCACGCAGGGGCGTAATGGGGGAGCAAGCTGACGACCGACAGCAAGGTGATCGTCGGGTGGTGCGTGTCGATTTTGGCCATCTCAGCCTGCTGCTCCGCAAAAGCCGAGAACGGCATGAGCGAAGCATCCGGTTTCCCGAGCAGATGCCACCCGATCACGCCCTCTTGCCCGCCATACTTGCCCACCACGTGCTCCCAGAAACTCAGCTCCGCCCCGCTCCCGGCCGCCGGGAAGTTCGGTGAGTACACAATCAGCATCACGCCAAGCTCCTGAGCCCGCTTGACCAGACTCATGGCCGCCGTTCCCGCAGACACCACCGCCGCATTGAACCCGTGGCTGGCCACTTGCTCCAGTTCCTCGATGCCGTTGACGTTGTAGATGCCGTTCACGAACGCCCGGCGTCCGTCCACGTACAGGCGGCCCGCCGAGTCATAGCCCGTCTCGTGCTCCCGTTCGTGGGCTCGCGTCACCTCAAGGGCCAGCGACCCGGCAACCTGCCGCTCGCGCCGGGCCGTTATGGTCAGGGCGTACCGGCCCGTGAGCATGCCCGCGCGAGGCAGGTGCAGACGCCAGGTATTGGCGCCGTTGGGACGGGTGATGCCCTCCCCGTCCCGCGCGACGCGGCCTGCGCCGCCAAGGTCGGCCTCGAGCGCCAACTGCGAGCAAATGGGCTCGGAGGCATGTATCCGACCCTCCACAGTGAAGCCATCCGCCTCAATCGATGACACAAGGGTGCCCCGGAAGCCGGGCTCAACGACTCGTCCGCTGAGCAATGGTGGCACCGACGCAACCAGCGTGTCGTAGATACCACCGCGATCGGCGTCCTCCAGCGCAAGCTCCAGGCGGTGATCGCGGTCTGCAGCCATGGCGTACGTGAACGCGGCGTCTGCCTGCCCGCGGGCCGGCGCCTTCACCGTGGCCGACCGCTTCACTCTGGCCTTGCCTGCCTGCGCGGCGAGACTCACCTTCAGCGAGCGCTCTTCGGACGTGTCGTTGTGGATCTTCAGACGGACCTCGCGTCCCGCGGGGAGACTCACGATCTCGCCGAGCCGAACGGGCTCGAAGCGCACGGGGGAGTCAGCGGGACGTACCGACACATCGTCGAGCACCACCTCGCCAGCGCCGGAAGAGCGAACCGAGATGATCGCCTCACACGCGCTCTCCGGACAGCGCACTTGCCACGTTACCAGAGCCCAGTCCTTCGTGTCCTCCAGGGGGTAGCTATCCATCGTCAGATACGGCGTGTGTCGGCCCTTCTCGGCGAAAGGCTGGCTGTACGTCACGAAGCCAAGGTCAGCCAGCGGGACTGCCTTGGTGCGGTAGAAGCAGCTAACCACCAGGTATTGCCCAGCCACCCCGGCCAGCTCAAGCGGCCGGTTGAAGCATATGAGCCTGACCGGTGAAGTCGGGCTCTTCAGGCGCAGGGCCCGGCCGCCACCCGACCCCGCTCCCCTGCCCTTCACCAGATCGATGGTGACCCCCCCATATCCGCCCCATTCCGCCCGCCACCCAACCGGAGACCCCGCGCTGTCCATCTCCTCAAAGCTCCCGTTCCTCACCAGTTCCATCGGCTGATCGGTCACCTCGTCACCGACCGCCCCTTCATCAGAACGGCACGTCAGCCCGGCGATTCCACACAGACAGACCGCCAGGCTAGCCACCAGGTATGTCCTCCAACACCTCCCGGGCATTCAACCACACCTCCCGCCCGACACCTGCAGTTCCATGTGCCGGATAAGTATGATGAGTGCATCACGACGTCACCGCCCCTATGACACATGCGCAATGGCCTCGATCTCGACGACGGCCCCCAGGGGCAGAGCAGCCACTTCGATCGTAGACCGCGCGGGGCGGTTGCTGCCAAGTGCTTCCGCGTAGATCTCGTTCAGGACCGGGAATTCCGCCATGTTCTGCACGTAGACCGTCGTCTTGACCACTTGAGCGAGACTGCTTCCTGCGTCCTCGAGCAGAGCGGCCAGGTTCGCCAGCGCCTGGCGGGCCTGGGCCTCGAGGCCTTCCGCAAGCTCGCCGGACTGCGGATCGATGCCCAGTTGTCCCGAACAGAAGATGAACTCCCCGCAACGCACTGCGGGGGAGTAGGGACCGACAGCGGCCGGAATCCGTTCGCTGGTCAGGAACTCATGGCCCGAGTGCTCTTCAGACATGCTGCCTCCGCCCCCTTCTCTGGGTTGAGGTGCTTCGTGTCATGGCGGTCAGAGAGCGCCTGGACACCTCGCTGAGCGTCTCTGCCGCTCACACAGACAGTCGCAAGGCCGCGTAAGTCCCCTCGTACACCGCCTCCTGTGCCGAACGGGGCCGGCGGGCATCACCGACCAACTCCACATTCGGTACGCCGGCATCCTCCAGTTCGGTCGCCAGCCACGCCCTCGAGCGGCGCGCCAGGGCCAGGACGACGCTGTCGGCGCGCAGGTCCGACCGAGCATCATCTTCAACGGCCACAACCACCAGGCCCGAGTCGGTCACCTGGACGGCCTCCGTCGAGGTCAGCACACGAACGCCGAGCGCCGCCAGGGCGGCCTCCAGGAAGACTCGGGCGCTGGAGGGGATCTCGTCCCCGATGCGGGGCCCGGCCTCAACGAGCGTCACCAGGTGGCCCTCATCGGCCACGTGATGAGCCGTCTCGGCCCCGGTGCGTCCGGCCCCAACGACGGCGACGCGCTCCCCGAGGCTGCACGGGCCCCGGAGAACCTCGTCGGCAAGCACGGTATTGCTCGGCGTGGCCCCGGGAAACGCCAGGGCCGGTGCCTGCTCGGCGCCTGTCGCGACGATGGCGATGTCAGGAGCATGGGCCATCACCGCCTTGGCAGTGGCCTCCTTGCCCAGATGGACTGCGACCTCCGTCGACTCGAGTCGGCGCACCTGGTAGTCAAGGAACGGGCGCAGGTCCTGCTTCCCCGGAGGGACGCAGGCCAAGGCGTACGCTCCCCCGAGCTGCTCCTGCGCCTCCCATAGCTCCACGGCGTTACCGGCCTCGGCAAACGCCGAGGCGGCGGCCATTCCGGCCGGACCGCCACCAATCACGAGGATTCTCCGGGGTGACTGTGTGGCGGGCAACGGACTGGGCCACCGGTTCTCGCGGCCCGTCCGCGGGTTGGTCAGGCAGAAACAGATCCCCACCGGCTCCGCGCGACGGTCGAGGCAGCCGATGTTGCATGCAATACAGGGGCAAAGCTCGTCCTCCCTGCCCTCCCGCGCTTTCCTGGGCCAACCGGGATCCGCCAGGAGTGGCCGGCCAAGCGCCACGAAGTCGCACACCCCGCGAGCCAGCAACTCCTCAGCCTGCTGGGGGAACAGGATCTTGCCCACGGCGATGACCGGGACGCTGACGACCTCCTTGATGCCCTCCGCCAGATGAGACAGGTTGCCGCATGGCTCGTAGTACGGTGCCGAAGCGAACCGGGCCGTTTCCGCGACGCAGCCCGACACATGGATGGCCTGGGCGCCTGCTTCAACCAGCAACGGCGCGACCCGCCTCGCCTCCGAGAGGTCCATGCCACCTTCCATGAACTCGTCGGCGGAGACCCTGCACCACACCGGGAGCTCCGGCCCGCAGAGTCGCCTTATTTCCGTGAAGACCTCGCGCGCGAACTGGCAGCGGCGGACCGTGTCGCCGCCGTACGCGTCATCTCGCTGGTTGGTCAGCGGCGACAGGAAGGACGCCCCCAGGTAGCCGTGCGCCATGTGCACCTCGACGCCATCGACACCGGCTGCCTGGGCGCGCCTTGCCGCTTTCCCGTAGGCCCGGACAATCTCCTTGATCTCCTCAACCGACAGACTGCGTGCAGTCGCTGTTCTCGAGGGCGTCTGAAAGCGCGAAGGCGCCACCACTTCGCCCACGGTCACCGGGTCAGCCTGCCGCCCGCCGTGATTGAGCTGAACGGCAATCCGTCCACCGGCCTCGTGGACCGCCGCACATAGCGCCTGGAAACGCGGGATGTGACCATCATCGTACAGCGCCAGCATCGTCGCCGAGGTCAGCCCGCCCTTCGCGACGGCCGTGTGCTCGGTGATGTTCAGCCCAACGCCACCGACGGCCCGGGCGGCGTGGTAGGCGATCAACTGGTCTGTCGCGGCCCCTGAATCGTCGGCGTAGCCCGTGCCCATCGGGGCCATCAGGATTCGATTCGGCAACTCGAGGGACCCTATACAGCCCGGCTGGAATAGCAGCTTCTGCTCCGCAGGCATGGCCATCGTCGCTCCTCACGCCCAAAGCTCCACACACAACCAGTGCGTGCTCAAGGACCCCTCTTCGCCGCGCTTGACGCCGACCCCTTGTGCCGCTTGCCTTCAGTGAGCCCGGATTTGTCGAACGGGGTGATCGCTGTCACAACCCCATTGCCACGCGTTTGCGCGGACCTCTGGGCTGGGTATGAGAGAGACAACGCAGGGGCTGAAGCGAGGGGATGTGAGATGATGAGTACACTGCTCGTGGTGTTCGCGGCGGCTTGCCTTGGCGCGGCGGTCTATCTGAGGCGCCTCGGCTGGGAGTAACCCGGCCGTCTTCCCTCCACAATCAACGAAGTGCAGAGACGGCAAGAGCCCCGGGCAGCAGTCCGGGGCTCTCGCAATTGTGTCCTCGCTCCCGTGTGGCTCACCTTCCCGCCTTCTCGCGCCTCCGAGCGATCTCTTCGGCAGGGAGCGTGCGCTCGAGACAGCGGAAGCCGGCCAGCCGGAAACCGTGCTTCCTCGCCAAGGCCCCCATCTCCCGCGCCTGCTCGACGCTGAGCTCGCCTCCCACGGAGTAGTCCTCGAAGCGGCCCTCGAGCGCCAGTATCATCGTCTCCGCCATGCACGCATACGCCAGCCCCGGCGGGAAGCCGAAGTCAAAGCCGAAGTCGAGATCCTCCCCGGGCACCGCAACGGCGCCTCCGTCGATGACCAGGACGTCTTCGCGCTGCTCCACCAGGGCCCGAGAGGCATTTCGCGGACGTGCCACATCGCACACGACTGCACCCGACTTCACATGCTCCGGCTCGATGATCGCCTCGATGGCCGACGTGACCGCGATGATGATGTCCGCCTCTCGGCAACCCTCACCGATGTCCGTGTAGGTTTCGGGGCGCGCGCCGTTCTGCTGCTCCACCTCCTCGGCCACTGCGGCCAGCGCCTCGGGACGTCGGCCGATCAGCGCGAGCGATGCGGCATCCTCGGCGAACAAGAGCGCACAGGCCCTGCCGATCGACCCCGTCGCGCCTACGATAGCAGCCCGAGCATCTCCAACCTCGATTCCCATCTGCCGGGCGGCTTCCCGTGAGCCCTCGACAGCCGTGTAGACGGTGTAGCTGTTGCCCGTCGTGATGCCGACCTGCGCCCGCTCGGCGATGGTCCTCCCCTTGTCCCCGACGACCGCCGTGAAGGCTCCCAGCCCCACGATCTTCGCCCCCCAACGGCTGGCCATGTCTACCGAGGCGAGGATCTTCTTGTAGCACCGCCCGGGCGGCCACTCCACCAGTTGGCGTACCGTCAGCGGGCAACCAACGAAGCAACCATCGGCTGTCGCGCCGGTATCCGATCTAAGGTCGGATATGTGAGCCAGGAACTTCGGGGTCATCCGCGCGACAACCGCCTCTACGACCAACTCGGGCAAATAGCGAGCGACCTTGTACTTGCGAGCCACGTCCGCGACCGACAGTGGGTGGAGTATGAAGCCGAACTTGTTCATTCCTGCGGCACTTCTCCCTTGATGAGCA
>CBFDAZ010000135.1:0-10172 GCA_965602825.1 uncultured bacterium | reverse complement strand
CAACAAGGGCTTCGGCGTCGATCTGGACACTGCATTCGGCCGGTCATTCCACAACGAGTTCATCTCTCTCGACCAGGCCGCGATCATGTGGATGGTGACAGAGAACTTCCGTCTGGGCAACCCAATGGACATCACCAACTCCGAGCGCAATGAGGTGAGGTACCAGCACCACGGCTACTGGAAGTACGTTGAGATCGTGAACCTGTTTGGGTGGAAGGCCCTCGAGGACTTCTGGTATTCGGTGCAACTGGACTACCTGAGAGGGATCGAGTATCCCCGCAACACCGATCCGACGGACAGCCGCATCCTGCGCATGTCGAAGGCGGCGGACGCCGACCTGGCGCCGCTGATCCACTTCTGGGGAATCCACCCGGAAGATCCCGCCGCCCTCAAGGAGGCAATGGCTGAAGCAGGGCTCCGGCCGTCGCCACTGATCTACGATCGACTCGTCCACTACAAGACGCTCGTCCCCATGAGCAACGCTGACTTCGCGGCGCACGCCAATACGATCTATCCGCGGGGAGTTCGCGATGGCAAGAACCCGGTCTATGGCGAGGGCTGGTACCACGCGTGGCTACCGAGGTACGACGAACCCCACGGTGCAGCGGCTCAAGAAGCTCCGCAGGACATCATCGACCTCTACTCCCCCGATGGCCGTCCCGATGGATAGGGCCACGAAGACGTGGTGGAGGTACTGAGCGAGGCCATCGCCAAACGCTGACGCCGCTGGGCCGATCAAGCCGCGGAGCGCTCCCCATGGGGGGAGTAGGGGCAACCGTGACGGCTGGACGGCAACCCAATAACGCGCTCCCAATCTGGCTGAGAGCAAGCACTCCCGGTGATACCAATGCGGGGCGAGGGAGGCCGCAAGGCGGTCTCCCGGGCTCCCCGGCGAGTTGGATGTGCCACGGAGATGAGACACGTGACCTCGACAGCTATGGTCCTGATGAGCTGTGCCATGTCGCAGGCCGGCCGCGCTCAGCCGAACCTCGACCTGAGCGGGGTGTGGAGCTTCCAACTGGACGACGCCCGCGTCGGCGAACGGGAGCGTTGGTTCGTGAGGGACCTAGCGGATGAGATACGTCTCCCAGGTTCCACGGATGAGGCGGGCTTCGGGGTGAAGTCGGAGCCGGATCCCGTGCGCCTGACGCGTGAGCACCGCTATGTCGGGCCGGCATGGTATCAAAGGACGATTGAGATTCCCGAGTCGTGGCAGGGCCGTCACGTCGAGCTGTTCCTCGAGCGGGCGATGTGGGAGACGAGAGTATGGCTTGATGACCACTACATCGGCATGCAAGACAGCCTCTGCGCGCCGCACCGTTTTGACCTGTCCGACTACCTGACGCCCGGGACGCACCGTCTCACGCTCCGGATCGACAACCGCCTCAAGATCAACGTGGGCCACGAGCCGGCGAGACCGCAGAAGGGTGGATGGTCCCGGATGTGGGCCATGTCATTGACCGAAGAGAGCCAGGGAAACTGGAACGGGGTGATCGGCCGCATTGAGCTCCGGGCGACGGACCCTGTGTGGATCGAGCGCGTCGAGGCGCATCCCGACCTTAGCAGGAGAGCGACCCGCATCACGGCCTATGTCCGAAGCCGTGTCGGGGCCGTATCCGGGGAAGTCACGGCTGCCGCGTCCTGTGGCGACCACCGCATGGGGCCCGTCGCAGCGCAGTTCCGCACCAAGGCCGACGATGAGCGATCCGCGCAGGACCCGCTAGCGCCCGTGCTCGGCGACCTTGGCGGCGACTACTACGAACGGCGCGCACTGACTCGCATCGATGTCGACCTGCCCTTCGGGGAAGGCGCCATGCTCTGGGACGAATTCTCGCCAAACGTCTACGACTTGGAGGTCGGGCTGACCGGAAGCGATGGCGCCGGGAAGACGTACCACGCCGAGGATCGCGCCGCGTTCGGTCTGCGGTCGTTTGTGGCGGACGGGAAGCACTTCAAGCTGAACGGCCGGACGGTGTTTCTGCGCGGCAACCAGGACAACTGCATCCATCCGAAGACCGCCTACCCGCCAATGGACAAGGCGGCATGGCTGGCGTTCCTGCAGAAGCACAAAGACTACGGCCTGAACTGCATGCGCTTCCACTCCTGGTGCCCTCCCAAGGCCGCCTTCGAAGCCGCCGACGAGCTGGGCATGTTCGTGCATGTGGAGACGCCTCTTTGGGATGGCGGCGGCGGTGTCGGGCGTCTGCCCGAGCGCGCGGCATTCATCCGCTATGAGTCCGAGCGCATCCTCGATGGGTATGGGAACCACCCCTCCTTCTGCATGATGTCCACCGGCAATGAGCTGGGCGACGGCAAGGAGCTCTTCCTCCAGCACCTCGTGGAGGTCTGGCGCGCACGCGACAGGCGCCGGCTCTACACCTGCACCAGCGCGCCGGCCGACCAGGGCCGGAATGACGACTTCTTCGTGGCGGCGGGCGGCCTCAATGACGCTGCGCGCGGGTTGCGTCACAAGAACGGCGATGTCTACTTCAGCTACGAAGACGCAGTCGGCGGATACCAACGTCCGTTCATCGCGCACGAGATCGGGCAGTACACAAGCTTCCCGGACTTCTACTCTTGGTTCAGCGAGGAGAAGTACACCGGGCCGCTGAGAGCGCACTACATCGGGATGCTCCGGAAGAAGTTCGAGACCTATCACCCGGCGGAGCGTGGTCCGAGATTCGCCAAGGCTTCCGGGGCGCTGCAGGTGCTGTTCTACAAGGCCGAGATCGAGGCGATGCTTCGCACCCCGTCGATGGCCGGCTTCCACCTGAACGGCCTGATGGACTACCCCGGCGAAGGGATTGCCCTGATCGGGGTGCTCGACGCCATGGGCGACTCCAAAGGTGTCGCGACCCCGGAGGAGTTCCGGCGCTTCTGCTCGGAGACCGTCGCGCTCGCAGCCATCGAGGAGCAGAATCCGGAGGGCGGAAGCCGATTCGTGGCCGACGCGCTCGTGCGGCACCATGGACCGAGGGACATCGCCGACAGCCGGTGGCTCTGGAGCATTGCCGATGCATCCGGGGAGGTCCTGGTGGAGGGAGATCTGGGAACGCATCGCGTCGCTACCGGCGGACTGACCCAACTCGGGAGAATCGAGGCGCAGCTTCCGAACGACGTCGAGGCCCAGGAACTGACGCTGGCGCTGTGGATGGCGGGCAGCGACGTTAGAAACGAGTGGCAGTTCTGGGTCTATCCCACCGAGGTGGACCTTACGGTGCCTGAAGGTGTGGTTGTGGCCGACCTCTGGGGCCCGCAGATCAGGGAAGTGCTGAGGACAGGCGGACGCGTGCTGCTGACGCCGGCCAAACCGTCCGTCGCCAACACGGTCGATGTCTGGTTCTGGAACATCTTCTGGGGACGCGGGTTGTTCCCGCAGATCCCGCGCCCGATGGGCATCCACTGCGACCCGGCGCAACCGGCCTTGGCGCACTTCCCGACGCGCGACCACTCCCACTTCCAATGGTACAGCCTGCTGACCGGCACGTATGCGATCAACATGAACGAACTGCCCTTCGAATTCGAGCCGGTGGTCTTCATGATCGACGACTTCAATGAGAGCCACCGCTTGGGTCTGTTGATGGAGGCCCGGGTCGGTAAGGGACGCCTCTTGATAAGCACACTCAACCTGGGTGCGGAAGGCCGGCGGACACTGCCACAGCGCCAGATGCTGAAGAGCCTGCTGGCGCGTGCCGCCGCGCCCGACTTCGAGCCCGCACAGGCACTCTCGGTCACGCAGTTGGACACGTTGTTCCGTGACCCGGAGATGACAGCCTGGCAGGAGGAGCATGCGGGGGAAGACGTCAGACCGGGCGACCCGCTGTTTGTGGAGACTTTTCAGGGCCTTGAAGACGGCACCCGCGGGACGCAGTGGGGCACGGGACTGCAGCTTAGAGCGTTTGCGACACTCCGCGGATGGAACGCGACCGGCATGAACGCGATCCACGCCGTTCGTCGCGCCGACGACACCTGGGCCGCGATGCTCCTGGCCACGGACAACGGCAGCGCCGATAACGTGCTCACGCTTAACAGCGCGATCGACGCCAACGACAAGGGGGAGACCTACGCGGTCAGCTTCGAGGCGGGGCCGACCGTCTACGGAGGCCTGGGACAGGAAACGCTCGAGGGCGACCAGTTTCAGATCGAGCTGCTGCGGTTCGACGGTAGTGTGCTGGCCAGGCATCGCGTCACGCCCGGTGCGTGGGCAGACGAGGAGGCCTTCACCCAACAGCACTTCACCTACACCGGCGACGGCACCGGCAAACTCAGGATCCGGATTTTGCCCACACCCAACAGCGAGATCCAGGTCTCGCCCCTCCCGGCCGGGAAGGTCCGCTTTGTCGGCGCCATCAGTCATCTGCGGATAGACCGGTAGGGAGACGGGACGCAGCAACTCAGCTTCACAAGCCAGGGATGGCCATTCTGCTGACGGCGACGTAATTGGGAGGCACGTGGCGGTGTCGCGCCTGGCGGCCAGCTTGCCAGCGGAAACAGAGCCCGCAGACCGCCCCAACCGGCGGGAACGCCTTCGGTTTCCGAGTCTCACGGCCAGATGTGCAGGCTTGCGGAACCCGGTTGGTGGAGCATTGCAGCGAACCGTTGGTCGTTCAGCTAACGCCGGGGCGCCCAGGTCCGTATGGGGAATCCCAGGTAGGCACGAAGAGAGACGACACAGACCGGGGCCACGCCGCCTCGCGGAATGGGAGGATGCAGATGCGCGCGTCTATAGGATTGGTGGAGCGAAACTGGGGCCACGCGCGTCCCGCAGCGATCCTCCTTCTGCTCGTGCTCGGCGGGCAGGCCCCCGGACAGCAGGAGATGCTGACCGGCAGCGCGACGCTCGACATCGATGAGACGATCAACCCCGCCGTCATCGGGGGCGGCGTCAACTTCGCGTTCAGCGACTACAACTACATCCACTTCCCAACCGGGGGCGAGTGGGGCGAGATCCACAGCCAACACCTGCCGTACCCCGATGATGTGGAGGAGTGGACGAGCTTCAAGCGGCTGATGGACTACGCCGGCTTTCAGTACGTGCGACTGGAGGTCGGCGTCACCCAATGGGAGCCGGTCAACGACGACGGCGATCCGCACAACCTCAACCTGCAGAACGGCTTCGCCTTCGCGCCCGGCTTCGCCGACGCCCACCCCGAGGTAGATGCCAACAACCGGATCCACATGGACCTCATGCACCGGTTGCTCGACCACTGGGAGCAGCGCGGGACGTTCGTGTTGCTGGGGAACTGGTGGGCAGGCCCGAACACCTTCTGCCCACAGGGCGACAATTGGCTGCTGGCCCGCGATGAAGACGGCAAGCAGCTCAGCCACCAGGACCGGGCGTCGCTCAATGTCGCCGACCTGGAGGAGTTCACGGAATCGCTGGCGGCGATCATGGTCCACCTGAAGCGGGACAAGGGCTACGACTGCGTCAAGGGCATCAGCTTCATGAACGAGCCGGAGCAGATGACCGACTACCACGCGACGCTTGCGGAGGTCTATCGGTCTCTGGGCGTTCAGCTCCGCCGACACGGCGTCCGTGACGACGTGGCCATTCAGGCCTTCGACGGGGCGATCTTTTGGACGCGCGAGGAGGGCGGCGTCCCCGACGGCGTGGCACGTCTGCTGAAGATGGCTGACGCCGCCATCGACATCATCTCGCTCCACGACTACCACTCCATCTTCGAGTACCAGAAGGACGCGCAGATCCCACAAGCCTACGGGACAATACTGGACTACACCGTCGGCAAGAAGCTCGCGCCCGCGCTGAAGCAGATCCGCGAGGCCGACTCGGACGGGCAGATAGAGCCCTTCGTGGTGGGCGAGTACGGCACGTTCGCGATCGCGCCCGGCGACACGGAGGGCGATGACACGCGCTACGAGCAGCGGCTGCACAGCGCTGAGGGCTTCATCCAGCTCATGAATCACGGCGCGAAAGCCGTGGCCTTCTGGGTCTACAACAACAACCACCACGCGTACTGGCGGATGCTGACCTTCGACCCGAACGATCCCCGGCACTTCGTCCCTCAGCCCGAGAACTACTATCCGCTCGCGCTGGCGATGAAGTACATCCCGAACGGCTCTGACATCGCGCGCTCCCACGTCGAGGGCTGCGTGGATGAAGTCGGCCACCAGCGCGTCTTCCTGACGGCCGCCAAGAAGGGGGACGACATCACGCTGCTCTGGGTGAACGACTCTGAGACCCCGGCTCGAATCAGCGTCTCCGGCTTGCCGAATGGTCGGACGTTTCGCCACCACCGAGTGACCGAGGCTGTCCATGACCGGATCGCGTTCGTAGGCGAAGCGCCCGGCGGGGACGACCTCGCGGTGGAGTTGATGCCCAGAAGCATCGAGGTTCTCACGACCTACACCTACGGGGCAGAGACGGTCGACGCGGAATGACCGGTCATGGATGAGGGTCCGACGATGCGGGACGAAGCCGCGCCGGTCTCGGGCCGGCACTCCCGGTGGTGTGGAGACTGCCTGGGGGACAACCACGCATCCTGAACTCGCCTCAGGAGTGGACGTCACCCACCTGCTAGGGACCACTGCGGCCCGTCAAGCGTAGTAGCATGGCCCGCAACTCGGCCTTCACGTCTGTATGGTCCTCCGAGTGTTCCAGGTTGTGCCACTCGTAGGGGTCGTTCTCGTGGTCGTAGAGCTCCTCGGCGCCATTGCTGTAGAGGATGTAGCGCCAGCGCTTCGTCCGGACCGAGTAGTGGTGCGCGTCCGTGTCTCCATCGGCCCCACCATCGGCCTGGATTACACTCAGAGCCGCTTCGGGGCCCTGCCATTCCTCCGTGTCGGGATCGCGGAGGAACGGCACCAGACTCGTCCCATCCAGCGGCTGGCCCTTCTGGCTCTTCCGCGTGTCGCCCTCAAGACCACAGAGGTCGACAAGCGTCGGGTAGATGTCGACCAGCGAGACGGGATGGTCCACTACGCCGCCCTTCCGTCCCAAGCCCGGCGCTCGGACGATCAACGGCACCCGGTCGCTCTCCTCCCACAGGGCATCCTTGAACAGGTAGTCCTTCTCCCCCATGTTGTAACCGTTGTCGCTTGTCATGACGACGATCGTGTTGTCGCGGGAGGGGCTGTGGTCGATGGCATAGATGACCTTGCCGATCTCCTCGTCGACACAGGCGACGCAAGCCAGGTACGCCTGGATGTAGGCCCGAAGGGCCTCTTTTCTTGTCGGGTAAGACTCCATGAGCGCTCGGAAGTGCATCGGGCCTTTCCGCGAATCTGGGAACACGTCCAGGTAGTGCGTGTCGTCGGCGTCGCCATCCAGTGTGACAGGCAGCTCGATATCGTCGATCCGGAACATGTCAAAGAAGCGCTTTGGAGCGTGCAGCGGGGTATGGGGTCGGATGTAGCCCACGCCGAGGAAGAACGGCCGGTCCTGGGGCTGGGTCGAAAGCGCCTCGATCTGCTCGACGGCCCATTGGGTGCACCGCTCGTCTGGCGTTGGGTCTCGGTCGTCCTCGCTCACATAGCGCAGCGGCCGGTTGACATCCCACTGGGGCTTGTCATACCACCCCGCGGCGCCGGGGGCATCGTCGGTTGCGGGCACGACGGGCACGTCCGAGAGCGGGCCGAACCCGCCATCGACGAAGCCGATCGACCGGAATGGCTCGGGCACGGACGGGTGGGCCACTGGCTCGTTGCCATTGAAGGCGAAGGGCCCGTAGTTGTCGCGGTGGCCGTAGTCCTCCCACAGCTCGCGTCGGAAGTGATGCAGCAACTTACCCGTTCCCATAGTCCGGTAGCCGTTGTCGGCGAAGTGCTCGGGGATCATCTTCGTGTTGACCAGGGTCTCGTTGTGGAACCAGGGGTCGAAGTAGAAGTGGCCCGACGTGTGACAGTGCAGACCCGAGAAGAAGCTCGACCGCGAAGGCGAGCAGATCGGGTTGCTGGCATAGGCGCTGTGGAACGAGACGCCCGTCTCGGCGAGACGGGTCAGGTTCGGCGTCTTGGCCTGCGGGTGACCTCCGAGCTCAGTGGTGTAGTCGTTGAGGTCGTCAGTCATGATCAGCACGACGTTGGGTCGCGTCTCGTTTGCCATGCGCGTGGTCTCCTTGGCTTGGCGGCCGCCTATTGGCGCAGCGGTGACTCGCCCCCCTGCGCCGCGCGTCCGTTCATGCGGAAGAGCTCGGCCCTTAGTTCGGCCTTAGTGCCGGCGAGGGCCGGATCGTCAGAGACATTGTTCCACTCGTACGGGTCGTTGTCGTGATCGTAGAGCTCCTCCGCCCCGCTGTTGTAGCGGATGTATCGCCACCGCTCCGTGCGCAGCGAGTAGTGGTGGACGTGGGGTTTGTCCTTAGACCGGTTGTCGGCCTGGATCACCGTGAGGGCGCCTTGGGGGCCCGGCCAATGATCGGTATCGGGGTCCTCCAGGAAGGGTACAAGGCTGAACCCGTCAAGTCCGGCCCCCTTCTCGCTCTTGCGGGTGTCGGCCTCGATGTCGCATAGGTCTGCCAGTGTCGGATAGATGTCGATGAGCGAGACGGGATGCTCGACGACGGCTCCGGCGTTTGCCCTGTCGGGTGTGCGGATGATGAGGGGGACGCGCCCGCTTTCCTCCCAGAGGGACCCCTTGAAGAGGAAGTCCTTCTCCCCCATATTGTAGCCGTGGTCGCTGGTCATCACAACGACTGTGTTGTCTCGGAAGGGGCTCGCGTCGAGGGCATCGAGCACCTTGCCGATCTCCTCATCAACGAACGCGACGCAAGCCAGGTAGGCCTGCACATAGGCCCTCAGCCCCTCCTCGATCGTCGGGTAGCTGTCGCGGAGCGCGCGGAAGTACCGCGGGCCTTTCCGGTCGGGTGGGAAGAGGCGCTCGTAGTGGGTGTCGAGCTTGTCTTCGTCCTTGATGACAGGCAACTCGACTTCGGCCTTGGGGAACATATCGAAGAAGCGCTTCGGGGCGTGGAGCGGCGTGTGGGGACGGATATAGCCCACCCCGAGCATGAACGGTCGCTCCTGCTCGGCCGCCGACATCGTCTCGATCTGTTCGGTTGCCCACTGGGTGCACCGCTCGTCCGGCATCGGGTCGCGGTCACCCTCGCTGACGTAGCGCAGGGCCCGGTCGACGTTCCACTTAGGCTTGTCATACCAACCCGCGGCGCCGGGAGCATCATTGGTGGCAGCCACGACAGGCACATCTGAGAGAGGGGCGAACGAGCCGTCGACAAAGCCGATTGAGCGGAAGGGTTCGGGCACGGACGGGTGAGCGACGGGCTCCTTGCCATTGTAGGCGAAGGGGCCGTAGTTCGCTCGGTGCCCGTTGATCTCCCAGATGTTCGGCCGCCAGTGGTGCAGCAGCTTGCCCGTGCCCAACGTCCGGTAGCCGTTGCCACCGAAGTGCTCGGGGATCATCTTGGTGTTGACGAGACACTCGTTCTCGAACCACTTGCCGAAGTGGATCATCCGGGCCGTGTGGGGGTACACGCCCGAGAAGAGGCTGGCGCGCGACGGTGCGCAGACAGGGTTGTTCGTGTAGGCCCGCCGGAACGAGACGCTCTGGGCGGCCAGGCGCTCGAGGTTTGGCGTGCGTGCCTGCGGATGGCCACCCATGCCTGTGACGTAGTCGTTCAGATCGTCGACGACGATGAGCAGCACATTGGGACGCATGCCGGTCCCTTGGGCGAAGGCGGAAGGCACGACCGTGCCGACGCTGGCGGCCGCCAGTGTCTTCAGGAACGTGCGCCTCGATTGCGGCTTCATCGGCTTCGTCTCCTCGCTCGCGGAGCGTCCGGCACGTCGAGAGCGGCTGGGGCGAGGCGGCGTGGAAACGCAGTCATCCACCACGACGTCCCGGATGGGAGCCCTCAGAGCTAAGCAGCGTGGATCTGTCAACCTCACTCCCCAGTGTACAAGCAAACTACGTACACGGCCAGCGCTCGACAGGAACCAAGGCCTGGCGAGCACGTCAATGACTCGGGAGCCCGCTGAGTCCCAGACTTGGTCTGTGAGCCCAGTGCTCGAAGGGGCTTAGGGCCATCCACGCATTCACCTCGCTCTGTGGCGCGATGATCACCGGGCCGCACATCTTCCGCTCGGCCTCTGCATCCCGTAAGCCCCGCCTCCAACGTGGTCACTGGGGAGGTTCTGCCGGTAGAAGCGTGGAACTGCCACCCACCACACGCACAACGCCCGAAACGCGCCCAAACTAG
>CBFDAZ010000134.1:0-10203 GCA_965602825.1 uncultured bacterium | reverse complement strand
TCTTTTTCAAAAGAGCGGGTTGCCCGCGACGTTCGTCGTGAATAGACCGGGATAGCCCGTCTCCACTGGCGGCAACGCCTACAGCTTCCGGGTTCCGCAGCCGAACGTGTAGGTCCCTGGATCCCGGAGGGTGAAGCACCGCGACGAATGGCTGGGTGTTCAGCCAGCCACCTGGGCACTCAGTTGGGTATGGGGAATCCCGGGTAACTCTGCCCAAGTCACGAAACGGAGGCCTCTATCATGTTTCGCTTCGCGTGTCTCGCGCTCGCCGTGCCGTCGATCTGCTCCGCCCAAGAGCCCGTCACCATCGGTGGCGTGACGTATGATCGCGTCGATCCGGGCGATCCCTTCACCCGGCGCGCCGCGCCCGATCAGGATTGGCAACCGCCCGAGCCGACGGCCGGGGAATCGGCCGCGGGGATGCTGGCCTACGTCACAAGCGACCCCGGCAACTACAAGCCCGATCGCGTCCCCAAGCCCCAGGAGCACGCCGAGGCCCTGACCGCCTCGCTCACTCCGGGTGAGGAGACGGCCGTGTGGGTGGGTGTGAGCGGGCTGGCGGATCTCAGCGGGCTGGCTGCAACGGTCAACACGCGCACGGCGCCCGTCTCCGTCGATATCCGCCACGAGCACTTCTGGCCGCAGCGGACCGGCTGGCGCTCGCGCGAGTGGTACATCACCCCCGAACTCCTCCTCCCCTGCGCCAAGGGCACGAAGACCGTGCCTACACAGCGTGGCCTCCTGGAGGAAGTGCCCTTCAACCTCGCCACGGGCGAGACGGCCGCCTTCTGGCTGACGCTCACGGCCAGACCCAACGCCAAGCCGGGCTTCTACCGCGCCACGCTCCGCATCAAGGCCGAGAGCCGACCCGCCCTGAAGGTGCCGTTTGAGATCCAGCTCTTCCCCTTCACCCTCGAGCGCCCGGACGACCGTTGGTGGCCGCTGTACGCGGATGTGCGCCGGTTTGAAACGATGAGCGACGAGCAGGTCATGGCCGAGCTCCGCGACTTCGCCCGCCATGGGGTAACCGGTCTCGTCGAGATGCCGCTCGGAACGGCGGATCTCTCGGAACTCGCCTCGGGCCAGGTCGAGTTCGACGCCACGCCCTTCAACGATCTGGCGGAGATGTGCAACGAGGCGGGCATTCCCGGGCCGCATGTCTGCGCGCTGGGAGGGTGGCCCGAGCGCGTGCGCGACGCGCTGGGGATCGAGTGCAATCTCAGGGCGGGTGACTGGCCCGCTGAGGTCTCCGCCGGTCTCGAGGCCGTCGCCCGGGCCGCGGTCGAGGCCACGAAGGACGCGCCGGGTCAGTGGTACTTCTACGGCGTCGACGAGCCCCATGGCGACAACACGTATGCGATCCAGGATTACCAGGCGTGGCGACGCGGCGGCGCAGAGACGTACGCGACCTTCTACAACCCGAGCTTCCTCGACGTCGCGGCGCAGTGGCTGACCGCACCGTGCTTCGTGGCGCCGCTAGTGAGCAACCCCGAGGCCGCGCTGCTGGCGCGGGAGGGCTGCGAGAAGAACGGCGCCGAGTTCTGGTGGTATGGCACCGGTTGCTACGTGAACCCCTTCCCGCAGGAAAGCTCCATGTTCCACAACCGCTATGGGGCCGGGTTCTTCTTGCACAAGACCGGTGCCAGGGCTGCGGTGGCATGGACATTCTGCCGCCCGCACGAGGACGTGTTCAACGATTTCGACGGGTCTACCGCCAACAGAGCCGAGCCGAAGGAGCAGGCGACTGTCTACCCGCATTTCCTGAGGCCCGACGACTGGAGCACCTACCAGGGCGCCATCCCGACCGTGGCCTGGGAATCGCTACGCGAGGGCGTCACCGATTACGCCTACATCCACACGCTGCAGACCGCCATCGACGAGGCCCGCGCGGCCGGCTTCACCGAGGCCGCCGATGAGGCCGAGAGCCGGCTTGAGAGCATCATCGAGGAGGTCCCCTGGGCGAGTATCCTCGGCGGCGTGGCCTTTGAGACGCACACTATGGTCCTGGCCCGCCGGGGGATAGCCGAGCTGATCATGGAGGTGCGGGAGGCGATGGGGCGCTAGAGGTCGGGCTATCCGCAGCACAGTGTGCTTCACGGCAAGCACCGACACCGAAACAGGGTTTTCTGCCGGACGGGCGCGGGAAACCGGCTCTTTTTCAAAAGAGCGGGTTGCCCGCGACGTCCGTCGTGCATAGTCCGGGATAGGGTGTTGGAGGTAGGGTGTAGGGCGATTGCGAAGCAGGAAGAACAGTGGGACGGCAAGGCGAATGGCGAGGTCAGACGCGGCGACCCGACTGGGGAGGAGATCGTGTGATGCACGACGGGGCGACGAGTTGCATCCAGTGGGCGTCTGCAGGGCTGGTCTTCCTGGCCCTGGTGTGTGCGCCAGGCCCTGTCTGGTCCGCGACGGGACAGGACCGGTACTACGGGCATGACACGGTCGAGGATACTTACGGCGTGATCGCTCCCTGGTACCAGGAGCAGAACGGTGTGGTTGACCTGCGGGTACGCGTAGCGGCCGAGTTTCTGAAGCGCTACCCATGGGTAGCGCCACCTGATGCCATCATCGCCGGCCCGCACTACATCTTCAACCCGTATGCGAAGCTCGATGGGGACGGCGGCATCAGCGTCCTGCCTCCCACCGACTGGATGAACGGCGACGTCGGCCAGCGGTTCCGGTACATCATCGAGTCGATCCCCCGCTACTACCGCTACACCGGCGACCCCAGCCTTCTCGGCCACCTCAAGATCGCCGCGGACTTCGTGCTCGACGGCTGCCAGACTCCCGATAACCATCCCTGGCCACGTTTCCCCATCAGTGTGCCGGTGGCGGGCAAGGCGTACGATCGCGCCGCCCCCGGCGGCTACATGCAGCTCGACCTCTCGGCGGGCATGGGCCTGGGGATGATTCGCGCGTATCAGCTCACCGGCGACCGACGCTACCTGGAGGCCGCCCAACACTGGGGGGACGTCTTCGCCGAGAAGTGCAACCACCAGTCCGGCGTCCCCCCGTGGAGCCGGTACGCCAACCCCGAGGAGGTCAAGTGGGGCAGCGCACCGACCGGCAATCTCCAGACCGGCGGCGTGGCGAGCATCCTGCTGTTCCTCGACGAGTTGGTGCGTCTGGGTTACACCGGCCGCGACGGGGCCATCGTCGAAGCTCGGGAAGCCGGCGAGGCTTACCTCCGCGACACGCTTCTTCCCGCCTGGCATGTCCGGGACACCTGGGGCCACCACTACTGGGATTGGGTGCACGACGTCCACGGAGTCGTCACCACAGGCTGGGTCGCGCAGTACCTGATGGACCACAAAGAGGCCTTCCTGAACTGGGACCACGACCTCCGCAACATCCTGAGTCTCTACCTGCACCATGCTTGTGCGAGCCCGCAATCGAACGGCGACGTCTACAGCGGCGCCTGGGCGGTACCGGAGGGGCCGGCCTGCTGCGGCCGGTCGCTGGACAATCCATCCTTGCTGCTTTCCCGCTACTGGGCGCGCTATGCCGCCGAGGCCGACAGTGAGTGGGGCCGTGAGATCGTCCGGCGCATGATGATACTCAACCTCTACGACTTCCACGAGAGCGGTGTGGTCGAGGACAACATCGACGGAGGGCAGATCATCGCCAGTACGTGGTCCGAGATCATCGGCATGGCGCCACTGCAGTGGGCCCTCGAGTTCAGCGAGTGGTTGCCCGAGATCGGAGCCGCCCCGCGCGAGAACCACCTTGTCCGCTCCGCCAGCACGGTCACTCACATCGTTTACGCTAAGGGGCGGATCGAGTACACCGTGTTCGATGCACCGCAAGGCGGGATCGACGTGCTTCGCCTGGCCTTCCGGCCCAACTCGGTCAGGGCCGACGGCAAGAGGCTCGCGCTGCAGGATGGGTTGGCGCGGGACGGCTACACGCTCAAGCCGCTGGGCGACGGCGATTGGCTCGTCACGATCCGGCATGACCGAAAGACGGCGATCACCGTGCGGGGGGATGATCCTCAGGACGTCACCCCCGACGGACGTCTCGACTACGAAGGGCCGTGGACGGTCGTGCGGGATCGAGGCGACCTGGGCGGCTCGCTGCACGTGGCCAACATGCGCGGCTCGGCTGTCACGTGCCGGTTCGACGGCAATCAGGTCCGCGCGATTGGGCGCGTGGACCCCTACGGCGGGCTTGCCGATGTGTTCCTCGATGGCGTCAAGCAAACGGCGGGTATCGACTGCTGGCATCCCACTACCCGGCACCAGCAGGTCCTGTACTACCGCAGTGGCCTGCCTAACGGGCCACACGAGCTGCAGATTGTCGCCCGGGGAGAGGGCAACCCGCACGCCACCGACGCGCGAGTGTTCATCGATGCCGTGCAGTCCTCGGCCGCAGTCGGGCCGTACGACTTCGGCTCCGGCGGAGGGCCAACCGGGCCCCAACGCATGATCCTCGGCTACGCCGGGCGACAGCCTTACGTGGACTCCGCGGGGAACGAGTGGGTACCGGCGACTGAACTCGTCGTGCGTAGCGGCCACCATACCGATCCGGTAGCTCTCGCGTGGCGGGCCGAGCCGATCCAGCAGACCATCGAGGGCACCGGCGACCCGGAGCTGTACCGGTACGGTGTGCATGCGCCCTCGTTCTGGGCGAACCTGACCGTGGGCCCGGGCATGTATCGAGTGCGGCTGTGCCTTGTCGAGACCCGCGAGGAGACCGATCCGAAGCGGACACCCATGTCAGTCGCGATCAATGGGCAGGAAGTGGCGGCGGACGTGGATGTAGCTGCGCAGGCCGGTGGACGCTACAAGGCCCTCGACTTGGAGTTCGCGGACATCCAGCCGCAGAACGGGATCGTGGAGGTCCGGTTCACAGCTTCCGGAGACGGCGAGGCGCTGGCGCAGGCGATAGAGCTCACTCCCCACGCCTGACGACGGGGTCCGATCCTCGGTATGGTCCCCCTTAAGAGGCCCCGTCGGGTGCCAGACTCTCTCTGCAGTCGGCACCAGGAAACACCCAGGTACTATCACGATGGTTCCCCGCCGCGGGAGCCACTGGAACTACTACCATTCGAGCTAGCTCCGCCCATCGCCGTCGGCTGGTAGAGAGAAGCTGCTCGGGACCTGACACGCATCACTGGTGGTGGGTCTGTGAACTGCGGCGGCCTCAACTGCACTGCTCGGAGGGACCCGACATCCGTCGTCGGTTCCCCCGCGGGGTTGTCGACGAGGGAAGAAGATGGGATCGAGGCACCAAAAGGGAAGACGGGGGATCTGTTTGGGTGGTGGGTCACTGACTGGCCGCCGTGCTCGGGGGCAAGAGCTAACACGCGCCGTTGGTGGTGGCTGTGGTCTTGTGGGTGGCGGCTTGGTCGTCGAATGCGCGGCGCTCGGTTTCACTGGCCCGGCGCATGGGCTCTGAACTGTGTAGCCCACGGCGCCTGTGTTACGGACCAGGCGATACTGCGGGCTTGGCCCAGAAGCTCGTCTGGGCGATGGACGACGCCTCCTTGCACGACCGCCGCGATGTCCGGCTTCTCCGGTATGTGGTCAGTGGGATCTCCTCTCACCACCACCAGGTCCGCTGCGCTGCCTGCGTGCAAGTGCCCGAGTTCAGGTCGCTCCAGGAATACACCGACTTGTGATGTTGCCGCCCGCAGGGCTTCAAGAGCCGACATGCCCCCCTGCGTAAGCAGCGACAGCTCCCGCCAAAGGCTCAGGCCCGGCGTCTGAGCCCCGCACGGGACGTCCGAGCCGGCGAGCACCGGAACGCCCCTGTCTACCAGGAGCCCAGTGAAGCCCTGTGCAGCCTCCAACGCTCGTCTCCACCGATCTGCCATGGGGGCGTCGGGGCCCTTCCTGCCCTGCCATGCGATCATCTCCTGCGGAACTTCGGCCGCGTCCGACTCAGAAGAGTAGTCGACCGCGCGTATGCGCCATTGTGAGTACCAGTACGCCAACGTCGGCGTGGCCGCCATCCCCAGCTTAGCAATCCGGTCGGCCACCCGTCGCTGAGCATCCGCGGTCGAGGCGAACGCTGGGTCACCCCACACCTCAAGCCACCCCGGCGGGCGGTCCGGCCAGATATCCACCAGTATCCCATCCAGATGATGGAACTCATCAACGCCGGCTTCGGCCGCGACCAGCACCCCGCTGTGCTGGCAGTGCATTGATGCCTTCAGGCCGTGGGAGTGAGTCTCCGCCACCATGGCGGGCAGCCACTCGGGCTGCAGGCTCCAGTAGAGCTTAATGCCGTCAACACCGGCCGTCGCTGTCTCCCGCACCGCCGTAACCGCAGCCTCGGCATCGGCGCTGGCACGCGATACGATCGCGTGCTGTGGGTCCGGGCCGTCCAGGAGGGGGCCCACGCAGAGCATCGTTGGGCCCGTTGCGTCCGCCGTCAGCTCCCGTTGTGCGAGGATCCAGTCCAGATCGTTGCCGACATCCCGAATGGTCGTCACTCCGTGGGCCAGGAAGAGCGGAGCCTCCCACTGCATGTGGTGAATGTGGGCATCGATCAGGCCGGGCACGATGGTGGTATCGGGCTCGTACATGACGGGTACTGCCCGAGGCACGACCCGCCTCGGCACCACCTCGGCAACCAACGCCTCAGTCAGCACAACCGCATGGTCCGTGAGGACGCGCTGACCGTCGAACACGCGGTCCGCCGCCCACGCGGAAGGGCCACTCCCCGACATGGGCCGATGTAACATGATCGGCTATTCCTCTTGCGGCTCAGAAGCCCTGTGCGTTCGGTGCTCGCCGCTCGAACCCGCACTGTTCGGGGCGCACCTGCGCGCCCGTCGCCGCTCAGGGCCATGGAGTCCGCTGTCAGCCTGTGTTTCGGATCGTGTGCAGGGGCGATGAGCGGAAGACCGTGCTACATGGCAACCGGCACTACAGAACCAGAGTTTTCTGCCGGAAGGGTGCGGGAACCGGCTCTTTTTCAAGAGAGCGGGTTGCCCGCGACGTTTGTCGTGAGTGGGCCGGGCTACGGCTGAGCACGCTCGCTCGACGGCCGATTGCGCTGGAAGACGTCGAGCCAGCCGAGCATCAAGGCGTCAGCGATCGTTCCGGAGGCACGCAGCTCGGAGGGAGTCTTGCCCCAGTAGAACCCGACCCAGCCCGACGCGATAGCCTGTGAGTCCTTCACGAACGCCTCGAACTCCGGCATCGGGCACCTGAGCGGGAAGGTCTCCTCGATGACCACCGGCTTCCCGACAGCGAAGCCCTGCAGAGTCTCCAGCGCGCTCTCCCCTTCGCCCTCCCTCGGGTAGAGATGGACGCTCAGGAAGTCGAGGTCGGCGGCGATCTTGTCGGGCACGAAGCCGGAGCGCAGACCGGGCCGGTCGAGGCTCCAATCCACCAGCCCCACGGTGACAAGATGGCGTCGGTCGTGCTTGCGGATGGCCGCGGTGAGGGTACGGGTCCATTCCTGCGCGACTGCGTGCCGCGCGCGCCCGGCGGCGTCGAGCGTGATGAACTGCACGAAGTGCTTGCCGGCAAAAACCGGGCCGAGCCAGTCCCCGGCTTCGCGTCGCGCGCCCGCCACGACCGGCTCGTTCATCAGGTCGTAGCAGAAGACAGCCGGGCTTTCGGCGCACTGTCGGGCGATCGCTTCCCAGAAGCTCGCTTGAGCCTGCCAGCGTTCCTCTTCGCCGAGTGCATCGTACCACCCGGGCACATCGGCCTTGTGGTAGCAGCCGAGGCCCGTGAGGTCGAGGTATGGCCCGGTCTCCTCGGCCAGCGCAAGCAGCATGGCCAGCCGGCGCAGGGCGGCTTCGTTTGGCTGGTCGGGTGCGTCCATGAACTTGCCGAACTGCAAGTGCACGCGGACGACGTTCGCGCCGAGCTCCTTCATCTCGCGGAAGTCCTCCACTACGGTCGGCCATTCGCGCTCCCAGTAGTCCTCGATGAGCCGGCCCGCCCCGTCGTGGTCGTAGTTGAAGCCCCAAGGCGTGAACGTCCGGCCCGACTCCGCGAGAACGAAGCCTCCCCCATCCTCTGACACGACCACCGGCTCCATGCTCACCTCCGCCCCGCGCGTGCTCGCGCAGAAGGCGGTTAACAGCAAGAGGAGGACGATGAGCTTCATGTTCCCGAGATGGTTTGGCCGATCTGTCGGAGGCACCCGGCGACGCGTTATTGGCGGCAGTCCCCGCCGGGCGCCCCAACCGACGGGAGGCAACCGGGACCGACGCTCAGGTTGACGCGTCACCATCTCCCTCCGCAGGGTGGTCGGTGGGCGTGGCCCGGAGCCTGGAGACCCGACGCTGGTCCAGCTCAAGGACCTCAAAGCGGAACCCATAGGCCTCGAATGCATCGCCGATCTCCGGTATCTTCTGGAGACGCGACATCACGAATCCTCCCACTGTTCCGTAGCGGCTCTCCTCGGGCAGCGGGCCTCGCAGCCCCAGGCCCTCCCGAAGATCAACGAGAGGCAAGAGGCCGTCTACGAGCGTGCTGCCGTCCTCACGACGCTCCAGTTGCGGAGCGTCGACCTCGGAGATGGCCGAGACGACCCGCCCTCCAATGACTCGTAGAATCTCGTCGCGGGAGACCATACCCGCCAAGCCACCGTGTTCGTCAACGACGATGGCTGCGCCCACGGCGTCTTCCTGAAGGGCCCCGAGCACGTCGAGTACTGACGTGCTTTCGGGGACAGACACGGGCCTGCGGGCGAGCGCCTCGACCGGCAGTTGCTCGCCTCTGGCCGCCGCTAACAGCACGTCCCACCCACGTACTACCCCCAGCACCATATCCTCGTCCTGGTCGATGACGGGGTAGCAAGACTGGGCCTGAGCGGAGACCGTCTCAAGCAGGGCGAGGGGTTGGTCCTGAGGACTGAACCGGTCCAGCATTGTCCTGGGCACCATCAGGTCGCGTGCCTGGTAGTCCCGCAGACGCAGTGCACCACCCATCAGCTCCCGTTGGTCTGGAGTGAAGACGCCGACGTCCGTACCTTCTTCGATGAGGACCTCGATCTCATCGGCCGTGACAGGCTCCTCCCCGCGTCCGGCTACGCGGAAGGGGAGCAGAAGGGCCGCGGTCGAGCGGGTGAGTAGCCAGACCGCGGGAGCCGTCACCATGGCTAGCCACCGCATCGGCCTGGCAACCAGGGCCGCAATGCGTTCGGGCATAGTAAGCGCCAAGCGTTTGGGCGCGAGCTCTCCGAGCACGAGCGTCAGGTAGGTGATGACCGCGACCACGACGGCCACGCTCAGACCCTCCGCATGAGCCCGCAACCACGGCAACGCGGTGAAGGACTCCTCCAGCCTCTCAGCGATCGTGGTACCGGCGTATGCGCCCAACAGCACGGCCACCAGGGTGATCCCGATCTGAACCGCGGCCAGGAGCCGATCGGGATCACGCGCCAGTCTCACGGCTTCTGCGGCGTCACGATCCGCGGAGGCCGCCATGCTCTTGAGCCGTGCCGTCCGCGAGGACACCACAGCCATCTCGGACATGGCCAGAAACCCATTTGCGAGGATTAGCGATAGGATGACCAACCCCTCGAGTGCGACTTCAGTCATCAGAGAGACCTCCAAGGCCGCTCCCGTTTCCGGAACACGAGGAATACGGTCCCCTCCACACGGCGTGTCACGAACTGCGGGCGGCCTGCTGCCCCCGTTCACTCATCAGCCGCCGCGGGTGCGGAGACGCCTCGCCCGTCCTCCAACACGGCCACCGGCTCCATGTTGACGTCGGCCGCGCGCGTGATCGCGCAGAAGGCGCATAAGAGCAACACGCCAATGATGAGTTTCATGCTTCCAGGCCGCCCTGCCTGATGTCTCGCAGCCAACTGAATAAGCTCCATTGGGAACACGTCGAGCTCTTGGGTAGTCACTCTCTTCGCTCAGGCTACCAGTGGCTCCTGCGAGGCGGGATGCGCGGACACAGTCATTTCGCCAGCGCCGCCGGACCGACAGCAGCGGGTGGTGCTGGGAACCGGGGGACACCTTACTCAGTTCCAGATCGGGCACAGTCAATCCCGGGAGTTGAGTTAAGGTGTCCCCCAATTCGTTCTGGCTGGAGCGCGGATGCTCCTCCCGGCCCTGGCTGGAGGGAAGTGTCCGCTGGGCCAGGAAGTGCGACCCGACCATGAGCACTGCCTTTCCTGTCTGAGTGCCGACCCGGGAGATTGGGGGACAGAGAATGGGCCTAGCACCCGTTGTCGCCGCAAGCTGGACTGGTGTCGCGTTGATCTCCGCCGCGGGCCGTGCCACGG
>CBFDAZ010000133.1:0-10212 GCA_965602825.1 uncultured bacterium | reverse complement strand
CGTTTCGCCGGACCACCCTTCTCCACAGGCCAACTTGCGCGCGGAACGCGTGCCTGTACCCGCTTCTAGAGGTCTCGGGGCTTCCTCAACACCCCGGCTTGCCCGGACAGCAGGTTGTCCGCGACGTCCGTTGTGGATAGACCGGGTTTGCCGGCGCCCTCACGGCCGCACGATCTGGAAGGGGATGGCGGGCAAGACGCCAAGGGAGACGCGCTGGTTCAGCGCCGCCGGCGGATCACCCGCGCCGTCGGCGCCCGGCTCGGTGAAGGCCTCGACGATCAGGTTGGCCGAACCCCCCACCTGCGCGATGTTCATGTCGGCTTTCACCGTGAGGTTCACACCGGTTGGGACCACGGTCGCTCCCCGAAGCGTCACGCCCCTGGGCGGAGCGCCGAGTCGGAAGCGGATCGCCGGAAGCGGGGACTGCAGACGATCCGGCAGTGTCTGGGGAGCCTTCAATTGCACCTGGGCCGTACCGCCCAGGGGAATCCGGACGGGAGTCGGGCTGGCCAGCTCAATGCCCGGCACCAGAGGACGCCAGACGGCCGGCACGGATCGGGACCCCGTGACCGCGACCAGGAGCTCCTCCTGCGGCACGAGATGCCGGTAGAGGAAGGCCTGCATCATGTCCTCGGCTGCCACCACGGGCCGCGTGACCGTGGCGCCCCCGATCTGGGCGCGGGCCTCCAGGTGCAGGGGGAACTGCTGCCGGGCCGCGCCGCGTGGCGCGCTGAGCCTCATCTCGGCCGATTCCTGGTCACTGGCGATCCGCCCGTCGCTCAGTGTGAAGCCGGCGGGGCCATCCCTCAGCATCACCTCGATGTCGCCGCCGAAGCCGTCCTTGCGCACCGCGTGCGCGGTCACGACCGCCGACCGCCCGGGGGCCAGGTTCACGGTGGAGGGCGTCAGGCGCACCGCGAAGTCGGGCTGCGCGGGCCGGATCCGCAGCCGGTAGGCGTGCGCGCCGCCCCCCTGGTGCTGCGCGTCGGACAACGAGACCCGGTACTCCCCGTCCTGCGGCAGTCGGGCCCGCAGGTATGAATCCGCCTGGTGCGTGACCAGACCCATCTCCGGGTCCTTGTGGTCGTCGTTCGCGGCCACCACGGCCCCCGCCGCGTCAACCAGCCGCAGCGCCGAATCGAGCGGGGAGTTCAGCCGGCGAGCGTACACTTCGGCCACCACTTCCTCGTTGGCTCGACCGTCGAAGCGGAACGTGTCCACGTCGCCCGGCCGCTCGATGCGCCCGTTGACGATCAGCGGGAGCGCGACTGCCTGCGCGTCGTCGGTCGCGTCGTTGGGTTCGGCCTCGGTGTCCTCCGGCAGCGTATCGACCGCGTACGGGATCTCGCTGCAGAGCCCCTGCTCCTGGCCGATCCGGGTCCGCCGGATGGCATCGCCGCCGGGCCGGGTGTCGAGCTCCAGCGTCTCGGCCGGCAGGTTCCATCCTGTGATTGAGGCGGCCGTCGGGGCGCCCGCCCGGCCGCCGAGGGGGAAGACCTCCGTGACGAAAGGTAGCTCACCCGCGGCGATGCGGTACACGAAATCGTCCCGCCCCCGGTAGATGGCATCGCGGACCTCGAGCCCGTAGACGCCGTCTGCCGGGACCTCGTAGAAGAGTACGGGGTCGGGGTCGAAGCGGTAGTCGTCGCCATAGACCACTTCGTCGCCGTCGGGATCATAGAGGGCCATCGTCGCCTGGAACCAACCGGGCACGGCGTCAGCCAGGTACGGGATCAGTCGCCGGGCCTGCAGGCGGACCACCAGTTGCTGGCCCTTCCGCGCTCGGAGGCCGAAGCGGTCCACCTCTCCGGGCGTGATCTGGCCGTTGAGCAGTATGGGCAGGTCCACCACCGGAGTTGAGGGATTCCCGGTGCCCGCGAAGTCCTCTTCGCGGACTTCCGGCAGCACGCCCACCTGGAAGCGCAGGGGGTTGCTCAGTCCGCCAGGGGTCGCCAGCCGCAGCTCCCGATCACCGAGCGCGGCGTCGGGGTCGATGGTGACTTCGATCTCCACCTGCTCGGCGATCTGCGCGTTGGGCTGCTTCTTCGGGTCGAAGAGCCTGGTCCGCAACCGGGCCAGTTCCTCGGGGCTCTTCTGATCCAGGTCCCGCAGCCAGGGATGGTCCGGGAAAGGGCGCCGGTCCGCCGCCTGCTTGGCGAGGGCGTCCATGACCCTGACGCTCCAGCGCCGCCTCACCAACTCGCGCAGGAACCTGGCGGCGTCCCCCAGTTCCTGGTTGCCCAACGACCGGACGTACTCCACAACCGACGCGCGCACTCCCTCGCCGGAGACATAGAAACCGTCGGCCCCCCCCAGGCGCTGACCGCCCGCTACGACGCGGAAGGTGGTGCCCTGCTGTCCGCCGGCCGGGTAGACATACCCGATCTGCGGTTGGCCCCAGGCACTCGCCAGGCAAGCGGCCAGCGCGGCCGCCAACCAGCACCCGCCTCGTTTCATGAGTGTGCCCATCGGCCTACATGATCTCCTTCAGGCGTCCGGCGCCCTTGGCCGGGTCCTCGCCTGACGGCATGACCTTCAGGTCCAGGCCCCGCGGGTTGGGCAGTGGGCCGTCCGGGTCGATGCCCATCAACTCACACACGCTGCCCAGGAGATCCTGCGGCGAGACCGGCCGCTCCACGACACTCTCGCCGGTGGCATCGGATGCGCCGACCACCTGGCCGCCCTTGAACCCGCCGCCGGCAACGACCGCTGAGAAGCACTGTCCGAAGTGGTGCCGGCCGCCATTCCAGGGCGCCTCCCAGGCCACCCGGGGGGTGCGCCCAAACTCACCGCTCCACCAGACGATGGTTGTGTCGAGTAACCCACGTTCGGACAGATCCTGCAGCAGCGTCGCCATTCCGGCGTCCATCTGCGGCTGCTTCCAGCGCACCGTCTCGAAGTGCTGCTTGTGGGTGTCCCACCCTCCGTAGTTGATGGTGACATACGGCACGCCCGCCTCCACCAGCCGGCGCGCCATCAGGCACGACTGGCCGAAGGTGTTGCGGCCATACCGCTGGCGGAGTTCGTCATCCTCCTGCGACAGGTCGAACAGCTTCCCGGCATCCCCCAGGATCATCTCGTAGGCCTTGGCCTCGCACGTGTCGAGCTTCACCGATCGCGGGTGCTGGGGTATGGCCTGCCTCAGCGAATCGAGCGAATGCAGCAGCTCGCGCCGGCTGCGCTGACGGTCCTCCGTGATGTTCCCCGAAACAACCCCCTCCACGGCGAAGCGTTGCGCATTGGGGTCGCCGCCGGTGGCAAAGGGCTTGTACCGCGGCCCCAGGAAGCCCGCCTCGTCGAAGCGGCCCTGGGGCGCGGTCAGCACGACGTACGGCGGGACGAGGCCGGTGTAGCCGCCGTCGTACCCCTTGAATCGGGAGACAATGGCCCCAATGCAGGGGTAGAGCAGCCGGTCGCCGGGCTGGTGGCCGGTCTGGACGATATACGCCGCGGTCTCGTGGCCGTTGTTGCCGTGGGTCACGCTGCGGATGATGGAGTACTTGTCGGCCTGTTGCGCGAGCTGCGGCAGCAACTGACCGACCTGGATCCCCGGGACATTGGTCTCGATCACCTGGTTCAGCGGCCCGCAGATGTCGTAGCCCGCCTGCGGCTTGGGGTCGAAGGTGTCCACGTGCGACGGCCCGCCCCACATCCAGATCTGGATCATAGCCTTGGCCTTGGCCGGCGCCGGTGCCGCCACCGGTTTGGGGCGGCTTGCCGTCTGCGCGGCAGCCAGGCCGCGATCGAGGAGCCCGAGTCCGGCGGCTCCATACAGCACCCGCCTAAGAGCGTCGCGCCGGCTGACGAGGTCTGTCGCTCGTTGGTCGCCCATGATACCCACTCCCTCGCTTCCCGGTTGGCTCAGTGCCTATACAGGAACTCCATGGAGTTGATCAGTGCCCACGCCAGGTCCGTCACGGCATTTTGCGAACCCAACCCCGGGGTCTGCCAGTACGCCTCCGCCGCGGCCTCCTCGGCCGGCGTCGGATCACGCGACAGGAGCGTCATGTAGACCCCTCGGATCAGCTCGATCCGGTCGCCGCCGGCGGCGATCGCAAGCCTGCGCAGCCGAGGGCTGTTGGCGATCCGGCGGTGAACATCGGTGGAGTTCAGCAGGTACAGCCGCTGCGCGTCTGTCATCTGATTGCCACGCTCGGACTCTAGCCCGGTGTCGCGCGGCGGGCGGCCGAACATCTGCAGGAACGTGCTGGTGATGCTGCCGTCCGCCAGCGCGATGGACCGTTGCTCCTCGGGGATGTAGGTGAACGGCTCGGGGATGGGGCTCGAGTACTCCTCCCCGGTTCCGCCCACCCAGTCAAGCGCGTCGATCAACACCTCCGCGTCCAATCGGCGGACCGGGTAGTAGGCGAACATCGCCTCGACCTCGGGACGGTCACTGCGCGGAATCGATGACTGCTGGTAGGTGCGGGAGTTCAGGATCAGCCGGTAGATGTGCCTGAGGTCGTACTTGGCGGTCACCAGCTCCTCTTCCAGGTAGGCGAGCAGCTCCGGGTTGACGGGCGGGTTGTCCGGCCGGATGTCGTCCGGCTCGTGGATGATGCCGCGGCCCAGCAGCCAGGCCCAGACGCGGTTCACGATGTTGCGCGTGAACCAGGGGTTGTCCGGCGTGATCAGCCAATCGGCAAAGGTAACGCGGGGATCATCGCCGGGCTCGATCACCGTCTTGGTGCCGTCGGGGAACACTGCCTCGAGCGGGTCTGTCGGCTCCAGGTCGAGGTAGACGATCTCCTCTTTCCACTCGTCCGTCTTCTTGAAGGCCACGCGCGAGAAGAAGGTGGCCATGGCGGTACGGCGGTCCTCCGGCCAGCTCGCCAGGCGCGTCCCCATGAGAGTCAGGGCCACCGCCTCGGCAAGCGCCGACGGCTCGCGGCCCTGGACCGCGCGGTAGAAGTTGACCGGCGGCACGCGGAAGTTGCTGCCGCTGGAGGTCAGTAGCTCCCGGGCGAACCGGTCGTACGGGCGGTTCTCCTTGACGGCGTCCTGGATCCAGCGATGGTAAGCCTGCACGGCGTTGGGCCACAGGTTGATGGGGAACTCGGCCTTGACCCGCAACAGGTCGCCCCACTTGAGCGCCCAGTAGTCGGCGAACTCCTCCCGCTCTAGCAGGGCCTCGATCAGCGTGGCGCGCTTGTCAGGGCTATCGTCCTGCAGGAACCGGCGCACATCCGAGGGCTCGGGCAATGTGCCGATCGCGTCCAGGTAGACGCGCCGGATGAAGACCTCGTCGGAGCACGGGTGCGCGGGCTCGATGCCCTGCTTCTGCAGAGCGGCCAGCACCCGGGCGTCCACACCATTCGCCGGCACCGACCAGGTATCGCTCTCGAACGGACGCGCTGCCTGTGAATCCGCAGCCTGGCCGCTGTGAAGCGCCATGAGCACCGCGATCGCCGGCAGCGATCGTCTCATCGAGTGCCTCGAAGATCCGCCGTTGGAGCGCGGACGCCCTCGTCCGCGAGGTGGCCGGCGGTGATGCCGTTGACGTTCTCTGGGACCGCCGGCACCCCGCCGGCAGAGGTGGCAAGTAACGTGATCTTCATCATTCCCGGGTGCCGCCCACGGCGGCATGGCCGACTGCCCTATACTAACGCCCTCCGTGGGCAGAGGTTCAGTTGTGTGATGCAGGTAATAGGCGGACACCTTACTCAATTCCGCGGGTTGCGGAACGCCATCGACTGCGCGGGATCCTGAAATGAGTAAGGTGTCCCCCGATTACGGCCAACGGCTTCGTACGGCCAACGGCTTCGACCGCCCCTCCGCCTCAGTCACTCGGTGCGGAAGACTTCCTGCAGGTCGGTCGGGTCCAACGGCGTGGTTGGCGGGTCGAAGTGGCTCGAGTTGGCGTACTCGACCAGGCAGTCGAGCAGGTACCCTGCCTCGGGCAGCCCGCGTCGGACGCCATCGAGCACATGCAGGCAGCAAACCAGTATCCGGCCCTCCCCGGCGCGGGCCTCACACACCAGGCCGGCGCGTACCATCCGCCAGCGGTTCCTCGGATTGGACCATCGCAGTCCCAGGGCCGGGTCATAGTCGGTCTTCATGCCCCACACAACCGGCCGCATCTTCTCACGCTCCGCTCGGCCGGCATCTGTCAGGTCCAAGGCCTCAAGGCCCGATCCGAACAACCGGATGAACTGGTATGCGCAGAAACCATCGTGGGGGAATCCTCGGAGTGCTGGATGGTCCTCCACGAAGTTGCCCACGCTTCTGATCCACTCGGCCCAGTAGGTGAACTGCGTGGGTCGCGCCAGCGCGTCGTCACCAACCACGAGCACCAGGCTGCCACCGTCCCGCACCCGGCTCACGATCTCATCGGTGAGTCGGTCCGCGATGACGACCGCGTCCGGCCCGCTCCCCGCCCCGTATCGGCCGTCAAGCTCGGGCGCCCTGGTGAGGTTGATGGCCGGTACAGAACCGGCCCGCGGCGACTTGGCGGGGAAGGTCCAGAGGTCCCACGCGTTCTGCTGGCGGGCCGCTCCGGACTCCAGATGAGCGCGAAGCGTCAGCTTACGGGCTTCGGCCCACTCGTATGGCCCCACCGCCAGTTCGGCGACCAGCGTCACTTCCCCGACGTCCACAGCGACCGGAGCGACAGAGCCCTGCTCAACGGTCCTCCCGCCGGAGACGATGCGCCACAGCAGGCGCCCATCGCGGATCGGTTTCTCACCATAGTGGGAGATGCCGATCGACACCGCCTTCGCACGATCGTGCGCTACCACGCGGTCACCGGGGCCAGCAGAGATGAACAGAGCGGTCTGTCCGTTGAACCGCAGGATGGGGTCCGGGTCGGGGAACTTCTCCGGCTCATAGAGGGTACTGAAGATGCCGAGGCTGTGGTGGTCTCCCTCGACGCCGCCTGGGATGTCGGTCATGAGCCAGTACGCATATCCATCCAGGGTCGAAGAGCGGCGAGCGCCTTCATACATCTGTTTGAGGTAGAGGTAGAACAAGTCGATCGACCGCTGGCGGATCTCGTCGTAGCGTTCGGTCAGGCCAAGTTCCGCAACCTGCTCCCGGTGAAGTGAGATGCAGCGGCTATCGCGGAAGACGCCCGTGTACCTCCGGTCGATAGTCAGGTCCGGCAACGGCCCGACGTACTTGTTATTGAACTCGTGCCAGATATGCGGAAGACTCTGGTAGTCCACCTCATCCGGAACGGCTTCCACGACGGCGCGCCCAATGCGCGCATCGCGAACCACCGTCGTCAGTCCGACGTCTGTGGCGGTATCCGGCGTCCCGTTCAGGGAGAGCTGTAGCGTCTCGCCATCGTAGGTCACACCAACGTGGTTCCACTGCCCGGCCGTCAGCCTGCCCTGGGACGCTGCCAGGTTCTTCCACCATCGGCCGAGGACAACCTTGCCCGTCCCCTCCAGGCCATCCAGCGAGACGAGCAGGGCGCAACCGTCGGAGGTAGCCCCGTAGGATAGCGGCGTCCCCCAGTCCCCCTTCCGGAACCCGGCAGGCTTAACCCACATCGACAGACTGAAGGGTTCGTTTCCGTGAGCGAACACGGACTCCGCGACGTTGGCGAGGCCTACACTCCGGCCCGAGGCACCCGTTCTCAGCGATAGGTCGGCGTCGTGGGGCGAGAGTGCGCCGGGCTGGCCCATGTCGTCGGGGCGGACCCCGTCCGCATGGCTGCCCGAGTGTCCGTTGCCGCTGGCGTCCGCAACGGTGCCCGGCTGCTCCTCATTGAGGCGCCAGAAGGCGCGGGGCTGGAGTGACGCCACCAGGTCTGCATACGCCGCGCTCGGCGTCGCGAGACTGCGCATCTCGGCCTGGCTCAGGGCCCGCCGGAAGTATGCCACTTCATCGACCCAACCGTCGAAAGGCTGCTCGGGGGGCCTTCGGGGGGCGAACTTCGCGGCTTTGGTGACGATGTCCGCCGGGAAGACGTCCACACCCTCCGAGGCAACGAAGAAGCGTGTCGGGTCCAGCCCACGGAAGGTGCGGTGGGCGTAATGGACGTACTCCATCCAGTCGGGGTTGGGAGCGGGCCCTTCGCAGTCCATGAACTCATTCCCCGCACTCCAGGCGTACCAGGACGGGTGGTTGCAGTGAGTTCTGAACACACGCTCCACCTGGCGCTTGAGGAGAGGAATGGTCTCCTCCTGTCGGGGCCAGCGGTTGCCGTACGCGGGCGCTTCGGCCATGATCAGGAAGCCGGCCTCGTCCGCCGCGTCGAAGATCTCAGTCGTCGGCGTATGTGCGAGGAAGCGGAACGCGTTATAGCCGTACCGCTTGCACAAGCCGATACGATCGAGATAGATGCGCTTGTCCGGGGGTAGCGTGCCGTGGATGACCTCAACACAGTCGTCCCCGAGGCCCCGGACGAAGTACGGCTCGCCGTTCAGCAGCAGTGCCCCACCCTCTCCAACCTCGACCTGTCGCATCCCGAAGCGATCGCGGCACCGATCGATCACCTCGCCGTTGCATAACAACTGGGCCGCCACGCCATACAGGAATGGGTCCTCCGGTGACCAGGTATGCATCTCACGCACCGGAACATCCACATGCACCGGCTGAGTTTCCACCTCATCGGCGCCGAACGCTACTTCCCCTTCAGCCTCGCAGACCGGCCCTCCGCGCACCGGGCTGATGGATACCAACACGCGCCCGCGCCAGGGGCCGTCAGCCGACGCACGACGGAGGACCACCCGGATGCGGGCCATGGCCTGGTGAACGTCGGGCATCACAAATACGCTGTCGATGGCCGGGTCCGACCGTGCCTCCAGCCACACACGTCCATAGAGCCCGCCCCAGAGCCCGATGAAGCTGAACATGCCCGCCGGAGCCGGCCGCGCAGGCTGTCCGCCGTGAGGGTCGCGGACGCCCTGGTCGCTGTCGACTCGGCAGGCGAGAACGCTGACAGCTCCGGGCTGGACCGTCGGCGTGACGTCGAACTCGTAGGGAGTCAGGAAGTCCTCGGCAAGGCCCACCTCCTGGCCGTTGACGAAGACAGCAGCGCTGCTCGCAACGCCTCCCAGGTGCAGCCAGATACGCTTCCCGGCCCATGCCGCAGGGATGCGGATGGCGCGGCGATACCAGGCCAGTCCCTGGTAGTCGTGCCGGAGGTGGCCGCGTGGGTCGCCAAACCCCTGCGCCTGCCAGTTGCCGGGCACACCAATACGATCCGGGTACTGAGCATCTGCGCCGAACCACCGCTCGGACAGCCCCTCGTCCCGAGGGTCCATCCGGAACTCCCAGGTGCCGTCAAGGTCCAGACGGGGCCGGGATCCGGGCTGTGCCTCCACGCGGAGTGAGCTGTGCCCCAGCAGGGCCGCGGCAATGAGCAAGGCGCATCTTCCCTTCGTGCATGGAACCATGGGTGCCTGTCGGGGCCGTGCGGAGCCGTTCCCGCAGGGCCCAGGCCGCGCTCGCCTGGTCCCAGGCCCTCGCGTATCCCGTCCGGTCACTCCGCCAGCTCCAGGTCGAGGTAGACGACTTCTTGCTTCCACTCGTCCGTCTTCTTGTAGGCCACCCGCGAGAAGAAGGCGGCCATGCCGGTGCGCTGGTCCTCCGGCCGACTCGCCAGGCGCGCCCCCATGAGAGTCAGCGCCACCGCCTCGGCAGGCGCCGACGGCTCGCGGCCCTGGACCGCGCGGTAGAAGTTGACGGGCGGCACGCGGAAGTTGGTGCCGCTGGAGGTGAGCAGCTCTCGGGCGAACCAGTCGTACGGGCGGTTCTCCTTGAGGGCGTCCCGGATCCAGCGATGGTAGGCCTGGCCCGGCCTATTCACGACGAACGTCGCGGGCAACCCGCTTTTGAGAAAGAGCCGGTTTCCCGCGCCCTTCCGGCAGAAAACTCTGTTCAGGAGTCGAGGCTTGCGATAGAGCACACTGTGGCGCTGATCGCCCCGTCCTCGGACTCTGGAGACAGGTCGGCAACGGCCTCCGCGGTCCTGTCAGGCGCTCGCGCCGCAGTAGGTCCTGAATGATGCGGCCTGGCGGCGCGGTTTCGGTGAACTGGTCTATACTAACGCGCTCGGCGGGGAGAGGTTCAGTTGTGTGATGCAGTTCCGGCAGGCCGGTGGGTGGACCGATCCCCTCGACCTGAGCGTTGGTTGGTATCGTAGTCGTGACCGCACGGTGCCGGTGCATCCAGCAAAGGAGGCGACAGCATGAGCAGATTGCTGCCCAAGACGGTCGGTGTGGGTGTGGCCGCGGCTGTGCTCCTGGCAGCGGCGAGTGGTTC
>CBFDAZ010000132.1:0-10214 GCA_965602825.1 uncultured bacterium | reverse complement strand
GGCCGAGGGTGCCATAATGGCGCAGCAGATCACGTTCAGCGGGGAGGATGTGACCGAGTGGGCGACGTGGCGGAGTCGGGACATCGCCAGGCAGCTCCGGCCCTACGCCGGGCAGGCGATCGTGTTCGTGATGATCTGGGGAGGCTACCACTATGCCGACGAGGAGTGGGGCAAGCTCGATGGCTGGGAGATGGAGACCGTGAGCAGGGATGACTATGAACGAGAGCTGTTTGAGGCGCTCGACCTGGAGCGCCCCGAGTTGGCGGCGGTGAAGGCGGCCTATGGGGCCGGCGACATTGCCGAAGCGAAGCGGGGCCTCGCCGACTACATGAAGACGCGGACCGAGCCTCCAGGTCCGGAACTCGCAACCACCGCCGGCTCATCGATCATCGACCGGGCTGACCAGGTCTGTCAGCGCATCTTCCGCTTCGTGGGCTGCCAGCCGCACCAACTGGGCGAGCAGATCATGTGGAATGAGGACCCGTTCAACTACGACCAGTGGGCGATCGCGCTTAACCGGCATTCGCACTGGGTGACGCTCGGCCGCGCCTACGCCGCGACCAATGACGAGAAGTATGCGAAGGAGTTTGTGGAACAACTCGTCGGCTGGGTCGATGCCATGCCGGTCTACATCGGCTCGCGCTGGATCCAGGGACCCTACTTCGAGTCCGGCAAGAACCCGCTGACGTTGGACGCCGGCATCCGAATGGGCCAGACGTGGTTCCCCGCCTATTACTACTTCCGCGACTCGGCGTCGTTCAATGTCGATGCCCAGGTCGCGATGCTCCGGTCGTTCTACGACCATGCCTGGCACCTGATGGATGAGACTCACTATCACGAGACATCGAACTGGGGCACGATGGAGGCGAATGGGCTGCTGCACATCGGCCTGATGCTGCCGGAGTTCAGAGAGGCGGGAACATGGGCCGAGACGGCTGCGCTGCGGCTGCGCAGACAGCTCGAGGCCCAGGTCTACCCGGATGGCGCGCAGATCGAGCTGGCGCCCGGCTACCACGGCGTGACGCTGGGGAACATCCTGGGAGCCCTGGCGCTGTCACGCCGCGTCGGGTACGAGATGCCGGAGGGCTTCGAGGCGGGCCTGGAGCGGATGTTCGAGTACTACGTGCGCATCGCCATGCCGGACGGACGAACGCCCGCGGTCAATGACTCAGGCTGGGGCGGCGTTGGCGGCATGCTGGCCAGGGGGTACCAGCTCTTCCCGGACAGGCGCGACTTCCGCTATCTGGCGACCAGAGGCAGCGAGGGCGAGCCGCCTGACTACACGTCATGCATGCTGCCGTATGCCGGCTGGCACATGATGCGGACGGGATGGACGCCGGACGACAGCTATCTCTTCTTCGATACCGGCCCCTTCGGCAAGGGCCATCAGCACGAGGATAAGCTGCACATCATCCTGCATGCCAATGGCGAGACGATACTCACCGAACCAGGGAACTACGCATACGATGCCTCTGACTGGCGCCGGTATGTGCTCGCGACGCGGGCCCACAACACGGTCCTGGTTGACGGGATGGAGCAGAACCGCCGGAGCGTACGGGACACGTACGTGAGCGAGGAGCCTGTCGGCAACCCATGGGTCACGGGGGAAGACTTCGATTACGCCGAGGGGACGTACGCCGATGGGTACGGTTCGGACAACGACCGCACCGTGACCCACACCCGCAAGCTGCTGTTCGTGAAGCCGGACTACTGGATCTGCCTGGACGTCCTGACGCCGACAGATGAGAGGGTCCACACCTACGAGGCCATCTTCCACCTGGATGCGGAGTCGGTCAAGCAGGACGAGGCAACGCTGGCGGTGACGGCGAGGTCAGGCAACGCGGGGCTGGCCATCGTTCCGCTCTGGCGCGAGAATCTGGCCCTGGAGGTCGTGAGCGGTCAGCGCGAGCCGGTTGTGCAAGGCTGGCTCCCGACCGGCCGGCACAACGAGCTGCGCCCAATCCCGACAGCCATCTACCGAGCCGAGACCGCAGGAACTGTCGTGATGGCCTACGCGCTCGTACCGTTGGCTAGCAGCGAGCTGCCGCTACCCCGACCGACGGCGATCGACGCCCCCGCTCCGGCCAAGGCTGCTGCGCTCAACTGGGACGACGGATGTGTCCACTACTTCACCCATAACCCGGAGGGCATCGCCCTGTCGGCGGGACCCGTCGAGACGACGGCGGAGATCGCAATGGCCGCGCTCGGGCCGAGTGGGCAACCGGCGCGCATCTTCGAGCACCGGAAGCCCGCGGACGAACGCGGCCAATCACCCGCGCCGTAGCCGACAGACCCGAGACGCCGAGCGCGCGGCGCGGCGTCGGGACTGAGCCATCAGATACGGACCAGCCCCAGCGATCATCAGTGGAGAGACCGGATCAAGCCTGCGCACGGCCTTCTCAATGACTTCTTCGTCTCAATCCCCTGTTTGAGGGCTTCGCAGACGGCTTCTGCGGCATATCAAGACTCTCGTTGCCGTTCCGCCAAGTGCTCTGTTCTCCTCCCGGACAGGCTGCACTGCCCCGATGCCTTCCTCACTGACCCAAACTGAGTTCGCGGGAGACAATGCCCCGGCAACTCAGGCTCCGGCAAACCGGAGCTTCAGCGTCATGATCTGCCGGGGCCGGACCTTGAGGCACACGCACCCATCCTCGATGGGCAGCTCGCCGTCCGCCAGAGGCTCCTCATTGAGGTTGGTCAAGCAAGCCGACTCGAGCCTGTCGTGTGTGGTTAGACAGCCATCGACCTCCTCCGATCGGATGTTGTAGAGGCGCACGATCAGCGCCTGGTCGGCTTCCGCCTTCTTGACGGTTGTCACGACGAGGCTGGCGGGCTCGAGGCTGAGCCAGGACATGCGGTCGCCCGGACGCCCATCGTCGCTGAAGGCGGTCGTGGCGCACCGGAGAGGTGCGACGAAGTCGTGGGCGTCACGCCACACTTCAGCGTCCTCCCAGGGGCCCACGTGCGGGATGACCGCATAGCGGAAGGTGTGCGCCCCCTGACACTGGGCTTCCGGGGTCGGGAGCTTCGGCCCCGCGTTGTAGGGACGGGTGACATAGTCATCCCGTGACAGCCATCCCACACTGCGGAGAAGCGTGACGGCGATCGTGCGACAGCCGCCAGGCTCCTCGAAGACCTCGTATTCCGGCAGACCCGGAGCCACCACCCCGACGCCCGCATTGCCATCATTGACAGCAATGAAGCCCTGGTGGGCCTTGGTAAGCGACGGTTGCTCGGACCAGTCGTCCGTGTCCTCGGGCAGCTCGATGGCGCGCTTGACGACGTCGAAGTGGCTTTCGGCGAAGACCTCGCCCTCCGGGACGCACATCGGGAAGAGCACGCGCAGCCGATGGTCGCGGGCGTTGTTCTCGAAAGTCGTCTGCACGTCCACTCGCGAGTTGCCGGCCTGAAGGGAGACGGTCGTGGCGACCGGGCAACACACGGTCTCCTCACTGCGGCTCAGCCGGTCCTCCGACAAGCTAACCGGCAGATGAAGCTCACCATCCACCCGCACCGCCACCCGCGCGGGGCCTTGCTCGACGATGGTCATCGTTCCTGTCCGCCCCAGGCTGCTGACGGTACTGCTCTCGACAGCCGGCGAGTAGTTGTACTCGTCCCCCGCATCCTCGGTGTCCTCCAGTGCACCAAGAGACACAAACTCAATCACCTTGCCGTCGCCGACGTCGTAGACCAGGTCGAAAGAGCCGTCCGGGTGGACAAGGGCGGTGACGAGGCCGTTCCCGATGGCGATGTGCCCCTCGGCGTTGCGGTCCACCATCAGCTCGGTCTCGCCGGGCCTCTCCGGCAGCCTCTTCTGCCGAACCAGGGAGTAGACCGCATAGCCCAGCGGCGGAACATCCGCCCGGAAGGTCACGCCCATGTCGAGCTTGCCCTTGTCACGCGGGAAGTCGGCTTCGTGCTCCGCCAGACGGTAGCTGGACATCTGTGAGGGCACTTCGTTCCCGTCCGCGTCGAGCACCTTGACGCCGGGCGGAAGCGTAGCGGGCAGGTACGGGATGCTGACCGAACATGTGACGACCTCTCTCCGCGACCAGCTATTGGGGTTGAAGACGACAAGGGCTCGCGAGAGGTTGTCTCCCGCCTCAACCTGGGGCGGAGCAGGGACAAGGACGGATGAGGCGATGTGGTCGAGGGCCTCAGAGACGACCAGCTCGCCGATCTGCTCGGCTTGCTCGAACCGGGGCATCATCTCGCGGTGCACCTGGTCGATGCTGCAGCCGCAGATCGAGTCATGGGGGTGATTGGAGACGACGTGCTTCCAGGCTTGCCACAAGAAGGCGGACTCGGACGGTTTCTCCCACAGCCAGGCGAAGGCGTTCAGCGGCTCGGCATACCTCTCAAGCAGCGTCTGGCAGCGCTGATTCGCCTGCTTCAGGTAGATGCGGGCCGAGAAGACACCGGGCAGCAACGGGTGGTGTTTCCCACTGTGTAACTCCCCGCGCAGGACCGACAACTCCGGGTCTTCGGCCTTGATGCCCTCAACGTAGTCCACGTACGTCCCGTGGACGATATCGGCGTCGTCCATGCGCTCGTTGCAGTAGGCGATGATCTCGGGGAGCTCGGGCTGCGGCTCAACGTGGTCGCAGCCGTTGTTCAGCAGCAGATACTTGGTGCTGGCCCGCCGGCCAAGGCTCTCCTTCTCCCCCATCACCTTCGCCAAAGCCGCCTCCATGTCCACACCTTCGTCTTCGCTCGCCCACAGGGACTTGCGGCCGAGGCTGGTCGCGTTGCAGTAGCCGTTCATCAAGTGGACGGCAAGGACGCGCGTGCCATCGGGAGCTTCCCACAGGAACTCGGTGGTCATGTCGTCCCATTCATTGCCGATGCCGCGCATGAAGAAGCACGAATCGATGCCGAAGCCCTGCAGAATCTGGGGAAGCTGGGAGATGTGTCCGAACGGGTCGGGGATATAGCCGGCTTTCATGATCGCGCCGAACTCGCCCGCGATCCTGTGCCCGATCATCAGGTTACGGACCAGCGCCTCCCCGCTCACCAGCCACTCGTCAGGCAAGACGTACCAGGGTCCAACCAGCAGCCTTCCCGACTGAACGTGCTCTTCGACGTCCCCGCGTTTTTCCGGGCGGATCTCGAGGTAGTCCTCAAGGACGATTGTCTGCCCGTCGAAGGTGAAGCTCTTGTATTCGGGGATGTTGCCCAGGATGTCCAGCAGCTTGTCGGTCAAGCGTACCAGCCGGTAACGGAACTCCTGGAACGTCTGGTGCCACTCACGGTCCCAATGCGTCTCCGGGACGAGGATCATCGTGTACCTGTCTGGGGCCATGGGATCCTGCCTCCGTTGGGGCGCTGTACTGCTCATCTGAGGGTCTAGAACACCCGTAGGCGGCCATTCCCCTCGGGGTCCCCACGACCCTTGCTGTCGGCCCGTGTGTCTCGGGCCTGGGACGCTGTGACGGCTATCACTATTGACAGTAGTAGAAAAATCTCCTATAAGCAGTAGTAGGAATTGCGGTGAAGCAAGTTCCGAATCCACCTCAGGAGGATTGGCAGGGCACGGTCACAGTATGCGCCGTCCGATCCCCGCGGTGTGCTCGGGGCAGAACGAGCCGCCGCGGGGATCTCGTTCTGGTCACGCTACCCCCAAAGTGCGGGCGTCTTTAGACGGCCTTCCTCCCCGCCTGGGCCCTACCAGGCGACGACCTCATTCTGCTGTGCCTCACGACCCCTGGCAGCTTGCTTGCAGGCCATATCTCGAGCATCTGCGGCTGCGGGTTGACGTCGGGAACGCAGGGGAGCACACTGGGCTGAGTCGGCACAGGGGCAGATGCAGCTCGCGGATGGCTGGAAAGAGGGGTCGAGATGGGAGGCGTCGCGGTAGCGACGAGTGTATCGTGGCCAACGGCCGCAGAGGCGTTCTACCTCTGGTCACTGCTGGTTGTCGATCTGATGATGGTGCTGGCCGTCTCGATCATCAGCCACATCCTCCGAGGGCTGGGCGCGCCTCGCATACCTGGAACCATCGTTCTCCCACTCGGTCGCGTGAGGGTCTCCATCCCTCTGGGTGCGATCATCGTCGTCAACGCCACAATCATCGCGCTGGCCCTCTGGTTCCAGCGGACCGAGCCCCAGTTCTAGCCTCCTTGAGGCGGGTCGCCGGACGACGACGTGTTCACCCAGCGGCCATGGCCTTGACCTGAACGCTCCCGGCGTATAATCTGCAGGGCAGCAGTCCATGAGCGCGGGCTCGCCCGGAAGCGATGGAGATAACAGCGCCGGAGCTGGAGCCCCGACCCGCAAACGAGTGAAACGGCGCGGGTCAGGAGACCCGCGGGCACGGACCACTGGGGGACCCTCGAAGCAGTTGGGCATCCCGCAGTCGCGGGACCCGGAAACGATGAAGATGAGCGTTGCCCCACTGTGGCGGAGCTGGAGCTCCGCCGTCACGGACGGCTCTTCAATCTTCGGAGCAATCGGCGATGTTGACCTTCAGGTGACTCACTCTTGCGTGAGGGACCGGCACGATGGATTGGTTTGAGGAAGCCAGAAAGGCCTTCGGGAAGGCCGCAGAAGGCGTCTCCAAGGGGGCGGAGAGCCTCCGCCTGGAGACGGAGATCGCCGATCTCAGTCGCCGGACGACCGAGGACTACGCGGCCGTCGGTCGCCGGGCCCAGATACTTGTGAAGCTCGGGAGGATCGATGATCCGGACCTCAAGTCGCTCGTGGGCACCGCGGAGAAGATGGAGGAAAAGCTCCGCGAGGCACAGGAGAACCTGCAGGCGATCCGTCAAGGGAAGCGAGTGCGCCGCTGTTCTGCCTGCGGCGAGACGGTCGTGAAGCTGACGGAATCCTGCGAGAGCTGCGGGGCCAAGCTTCCGGTGTGCAAGGAGTGTCTTGAGCCGCTTTCGGCCGGTGATCAGACGTGTCCCCAGTGCGGGGCTGCAATCGACGGCATGGGCTAGCTGGCGCCCCCTCCGGGGTGAAGGTCAACGAGAGGATCACCGGCCCACTGCCGCGGGAGCGTACGGCCGCCAACGAGGCGATATGGGACTTCCTACTGACCTTGGCGATCCGCGGATGCGGCGGCGCTTCATCATCGCGATGTGCCGTCGGCGGCAGCGCCCAGGAACCGGCAGTCTGATGTCCGCGCTCATGGAGGAGGAGCGGACGATGGACTTCCCTGACTTGCGAGAGGTGTTCGGCTCCCTCCCATGGGCGGTAGTCGGCGCTGTCGCCGCGCGCGTGTACATGCCTGAACGCACGACCGTTGACATTGACATACTGGTGGTGGCAGAGGACTTCGACGCTGCCGAGCAGCGACTGGCCGCGGCCGGATGGGAGCGGACCGGCGATCTCGCGATCGGGGGCTCGGCCTGGCGGTCCCGTGAAGGTCCGGGCCTGGACTTGATCTCGTGCGAGGCCGCGTGGGGGCGCGCGGCCTTGGAGCAGGCCGAGAAGAACCGAGATGCCGCCGGACTGCCGATCTGCCCTCTGCCCTACCTTGTGCTGCTGAAGCTCCAGGCGAGCCGGACCATAGACATCGCCGACGTCTCGCGCATGTTGGGGCTGGCAGACGAGGCGACGTTGGCTCGGGTCCGCTCGGTCGTCGCGCAGTATGCGCGAGAGGACGTCGAGGATCTTGAGGCGCTGATTGAGCTCGGCCGGTTGGAGTGTCGTTAAGGACTGTCGAAGGCGCGCGAAGCCAGCTCTCGGCAGCAGGTACGCCGGCTCGAGCAAACGAACGACCTTCGTGCAGAGCGGATTGGCCAGACGCGCCGACAGGAGGCCAGGATGAGCCGACAAAAGATGACGCGACGGGATTTCATCAGTGCGAGTGCGAAGACTGCGGCGGCAGTCGCCGCCGGCGCGGCGGCCGGATCGCATCTCATGGCAGCTCCGGGTGACCAGGAGAAGCCGGAGATCCTCAACTACGAGCCGAGCATGCGCTACCGCCGCCTGGGGAAGACCAACCTGATGCTGTCGGAGATCAGCCTCGGTGGACACTGGCGGACGCGGGAGGGCGCACGGTACTGGGGCAACTTCCCCGGCGATCAGCCGCCGCTTGACGTCCAGCGCGACCGGGAGGACGTGGTCGGAAGGGCCATCGATCTCGGCGTCAACTATGTGGACATCACCACCCCAGCCGAGGCGACCGTCTACGGGCGGGTGCTGAAGTCGCTACGCGAGCGGATGTGGGTCGGCTACTCCGACTACATCCTGTGCATTCGCAACCCTGCCAACCGGACTCCCGAGAAGATCATGTTCGAGATCGAGGAAGGACTCCGGCGAATGCAGGTTGACTGTATCGACATCTTCCGGCCGCAAGCGCTGACGGATGGCGCGCACACCGAGGACGAGATCTCCGTCCTCGTAGAGACGGGATTGAGAGCGAAGGAACAGGGCAAGATCCGGCACCTGGGCCTGTCCTCCCACAGCCGGGAGTTCTCCATGCATCTGATGGATAAGTTCGCCGAGTTCGAGATGCTGATCTTCCCGCTCACGCCGATGTCCGAGCCGGACGAGGTGCACGGTGTGTTCCCGATGGCGCAGGAGAAGAACGTCGGCCTGGTGACCATCAAGCCGTTCGCCGGGGGCACGCTGTTCCGCGCGGCACGGCGCGAGAGCGGGGCTCCGGTCGATGACATGGAGATCGCTGCCTTGAGCGTGAAGAAGATCATATCGAACGAGTGCATCACGGCGACCGTGCTCGGCATGACCACGATCGATGAGCTCGAGAACAACCTGACCGTCCGCAACGAGCCCAGGAAGCTCTCCCAGGCAGAGCAGGAATTACTTGAGGCGCGGTGGAGCCACACCTTTGCCAATCTGCCACCCGAGTACGCGTTCCTGCATGACTGGCGGGTAGTGTAGGGCTCAATGCTCTACGGAGGATCGAATCGCATGGTGCGAACCGAAGGGATCACGCGACGAGCTTCATCGCTGGCGGCGGCCGCTCTCGGCGCCGTCGTCATAGCGTGCCTGGCTGCCGCGCAGCAGGCGAAGCCAGTGAAGGAGCCGCTCTGGACGCAGCTGTTCAACGGGGAGGACCTTGACGGCTGGGAGGCGACAGGGAACGCGCGGTGGACCGTCCAGGACGGCATACTGGTGGGGGAGCAGGACAAGGGGCAGCCCGGGGACCTGTGGACGGAGCAGGAGTACGACAACTTCGAGCTGAGCGTGACCTTCAAGATGGTCTGGCCGGGCAACAGCGGTGTATGGTTCCGCAAGCCCGCTGAGGGGCAGGGCTACCAGATGGACATCCTCGACATGAAGGAGTACGGGTGCACGGTCGGCACGGTGTACTCCGGCGGCTTCCTGGCGAAGAACGAGGATGAATCCATCGTCAACCTCGACGACTGGAACACGGTCGTGATCGTCGCCGACGGCACCCACATCACCGTCACGCTCAACGGCCACCAGACGGCGGACATCACGGATGACAAGTTCGCCAGCGGCAAGATCGGGTTCCAGGTGCATGCGGGCGAGAAGTACGCGCCCATGAAGATCATGGTCAAGGAGGCCAAGATCCGCCGCATCCTCAGCGACACGGAGGCCCAGGCCGCAGCGAAGAACGAAGAGTGCTTCCTCTGCCACCTGGACTACCGGCCCGAGGAGCTGACCCTTGTCCACCAGAAGCAGGGGGTCTCGTGTGCGACCTGCCATGGGGACAGCAAGGGCCACATCGACGACGAGGATCGCAAGACCGCACCCGATCGCATCATCCCCCGCCACCAGATCGGCGTGTTCTGTCGCGGCTGCCACTTTGCACTCGAGACGTGTCCTCACGCAGAGCCACCTGAGACGCAGCCCGAGCAGCCGTGCACCGACTGCCACGGGCAACACAAGCTGGTTCTGGATGACTGAGGCCACCGGGACCGGGTTGGTGCCATGGAGACAAAGGCCGGGTTGGGCAAGGAAGCGGTCGCTCCAATCCTTGAGGAACTGAAGGCCGGGCTGGGGAAGCTCTATGGCCCGAGCCTCCGCAGGCTGATCCTGTTTGGCTCCTACGCCCGCGGGGAAGCGGAGCCGGATTCGGACATCGACGTCGCCGTGGTGCTCGACGACTACGAGAGTGACTTCGACGAGGTCCGGCGGACAGGCGCCCTCGTTGCCTCCATCTCTCTCGAGGAGAATACTGTCGTTTGTCTACTGCATCTCCGCGAAGGCAAGCTTGAGGATCCCTGGGAGCCGGTGCACCTCAACATCCTGCGAGAGGGTGTAGCGGTGTGAAGCGGAGC
>CBFDAZ010000131.1:0-10261 GCA_965602825.1 uncultured bacterium | reverse complement strand
TTGATCTCGCCGTAGGCCTCTTCCATCCGGTTCCACCCGTAGCTGAGTCTGCCGGCGTAGGGACTGACATACCCCGCGAAGGCCGCGCCGGCCCCCGCCATGCTGCCGCCGTTAACTACCAGAGTACGGGGACACACTGCATTGCTGCAGCCCCCGTAGTAGCCGGACGGGCAGAGCATGATCTGGATGTTCTTGATGTAGGGCTGAACGACGACGTGCATCCTGGCGGCCTGCCAGTCATAGATCCCGAAGATCTCGTCATAGTCCTGGGCGTACATTTGGGCGGCCAGACAGACTTCCTTCACGTTGCTCAGACAGCTCGTCTGGCGCGCCTTCTCCCTGGCCTACAAGCTCGTACACCAGACGCCGCCCAGCACCCGCTCGAAGCCGCGCACGGCTGCCCCTCCGGTCGGGCTACGCCCTCCCTCCGGGACAGCCGTCACTACCCAGGTGCTGACCACCACACCACCGCTCGATGCCGCCAAGCAGCGTACACCCAAACCCGACCACCCCTGGAGGAAACCCTACAAACGCAAGCCACAGAACCGGACATCTCTACCTTGCAGAAAACCGGACACTTCTACTTTGCCTTGACAGGCCTGGCGTGCAACAGGGCCTTGCGGCCGTGTTACCACGGGTCGCGGATCAAGGGGGCCGCCAATACGTATCTCAGCGTTGGTCTGGGGGGATGGGGCCGCGCGTGGAGGAATCGTGTACCACGGAGGCCTCAGGTGGCAACCTCACCTCCTTCATCCAGCAACTGGGCTGCCTCCTCCCGCGAGAGGCCCTGTATGGATAGCACCTTGTCACGGGCCTTCTCCCCTCGCAGGATCTCTATGTCTGACGGACGGACGCCCAGCCGTTTGGCCAGGAAGCGTTTCAGGAGCTTGTTGGCCGCACCGCCGACTGGCGGGGCCGTGAGCCGTACCACAAGCGCTTCATCGCGCCAGCCGGTGATCGCGTTCTTCTTGGCACGGGGGATGACCCGGACCCTCAGGGTCGCGCCCATGCACCATCACATCCCCAGGACGAGGATGGTAGAGACAACGCACGCGTTGTAGCCCGCGTGCAGGATGATGCTGGGCATCAAGGAGCGCGTGAAGCGATAGGTATACGCGCTGACGATACCGAGGATCATCAGGCTGACGAAGGCGCCGCCCGCCGATGGTAGGTGTGCCCCGGCGAACAGAGCGCCGCTGAGTGCGGCGGCGTAGGCCGGCCGCAGACGCTGCAGGAGCCCCCGGAACACATAGCCCCGGAACACCATCTCCTCGACCATCGGAGCCACCACAATGACGAGCGCCAGTTGGACGACCAGCGGGAGGGTCCCTACGTTCCCACTCCACGCGGCGCCGCCGAGCGTCACCGCCCCGAGGCCCGGCACCATGACGCGGAAGCTGGCGGCCAATACATCCTGAACCAGCAGCACGGCGAACAGGGTCGTCCCCAGGGCCACGAGTCCCTGCAGGGCGTGCCGGCCAAGGGTCTTCGAGTGCAGTCCCAGGGCCAGTGGCCAGCGGGGACCGGCCCGCCGCGCCACCAATACCAGAGCCGGAACCGCCAGGAAGAGGTAGTGCAGCACCCGAAGGGCCAGGGCAATCGGAGCGACGGGGGAGACGCCATCGGCAACCGTGACGCGGAGTACGTGCCCGAAGGCATTGCAGAACACCATGAGAGCGACGACGTCCAGGATGTCCAGCCAAGAGGCCGTCGGCAGACCGAAGGCCCAGATCCCGCTTGGCCCGTGCCCCCACTGCCGACTGAACAGGGCGCGGATCCCGAGCACCAGCAAGGTGATAAGGGACAGCAAGGTGATGCCCACCAAGGCGCCGGCAATGACGCCGAGAGCCGTGCCAAACCGCCAGAGCTCGTACAGGGCGGCAGCCCGATACGATTCTGCCACCGCAACGAGCTCGAGGCGACGGCCAAGCTCCTCCAGAGTCGTCAGGGCCCACCACCGAGGCTGTCGCTCCAGCAGCTCAGTCGTCCTCGCAACCTGCTCGGGGGGTATCGGGTCGTCGGAGTAGACCAGTTGCAGCCCAATGTAGACGTCGGCGTTTGCCTCATCCTCCGTCAGGGCCCGCATCAGCAGCTCGCGAGCCTGCTGCCGGTATCCCCGCGTGGCATAGATCACCGCCAGGCGATGACAGGCCAGGGGATTGGGCGGCGATGCCAGCGCCAGCCGCTCGTACCGGGCGACCGCCTTCTCCTCCCAGGGCGTTGGTGAGGCGCCCCCCGGTATCCCGAGCCACGCCGCGAAGTCCTTCGCGAAGAGGGCGAACTTGTACTCGGTGTCGGCCATCAGCAGGGGGTCGTCGACGGCCTCTTGGAAGACGGGCACTGGCGGATCAGGCCTGCGGTCGCTGATCTGCAGCAGGCCCACTGAGGCGCCGCACAGCGCGGCGATGATGGCAATGCGCGCCGCCGGCGGCCGGGGTCGCGCGGCACGAGGGTTGTCAGCCAAGACCGGGTCTCCGGCTTCTAGCGGATGCTGATCAGCAGCCTGATAATAAGTCTTTCGGCGACGCTTAGCAATAGGAGCAGCACGAGGGGGGAGAAATCCAGCGGGCTGCCGCGTTGGTAGCGAGCCAGGGCCCGCCTGATGGGGGCCAGAAGCGGCTCAGTGGCACCGTACACGAAGACCCACACCCGGAGCCACGGGGAGGCATAGGAGGGGGTCCGCAGGTAGCTCAGGACGACGCGGACGATGACCAGTACCTGGTACGCGATGAAGACGGCGTGCACCAGGACCACGAGGTTGCCGCTGCCACCGATCACGACGAGTCATCTCCCTGCCCGCGTGGGCGCCCCAACTCCTCCGAGCGCTCGGCGGCAGCCACCACCGCCTCCATCACGGCACTGCGGAGCCCGGCTGCCTCGGCCGCTCGCAGGCCCGCAATCGTCGTGCCGCCGGGCGATGTCACCAACTCCTTCAGCTCACCCGGGCGACGATCCTCCAGGACCCACTTCGCCGCCCCCAACGCCGTCTGCGCGGCGAATTGGGTCGCGATAGAGCGCGGAAGACCGGCCGCAACGCCTCCGTCTGACATCGCCTCCAGGAACACAAAGACGAAAGCCGGGCCGCTGCCCGAGAGCCCGGTTACCGCGTCCATTAGCTTCTCCTCCACCTCCTCGGCTATCCCGATGCTGTCGAAGAGATCGAGGACGAACCGAACCTGCGCCCGGCTGGTGGCCTCGTTGCCGCAGAGCGCAGCAACGCCGGTTTGCACCGTGTGCAGGATACTCGGCATCACCCGCACGATGGCCTTGTCGGCGCCGAAGATCGACTCCAGCGCGGAGACCGTAACGCCCGCGGCGATAGATACAATCAGCGTGTCGGAGCTCACCTGCCCGGCGATCGAGCCGCAGACCTGCTTCAGCACCTGGGGCTTCACCGCGACCAGCAGCAGATCGGCGTGCCGGGCGACCTCGCGGTTGTCGCGGGTCACAGACACCTTGAGATCCGTGGCGAACCGGTCCCTGCGGGCCTTGGCGATGTCACTCGCCAGAACGTACCGGCGACGGAACTTGCCGGCCGAAAGCCATCCGCACAGAAGGGCCTCTGCCATCGCCCCCGATCCGATGATTCCGAGCTTTCCGGGCTGTGACATGGCAAAGCGCCTCCGAAGTTCCTTCCCTGACGACCCGGGCCCCAGTCGAGGCCTTGCCCAGCCGGCTGCCCTTCACCGGGCAATGCCTCCGCGGGCTGCCGGCTAACTCGCAGGCTACAGCGCGACGCGCTCGCCCAGGTCGTCCGACCCCAGGTCGAACAGCGACGTGGGCTGGCGTTGCGGATCTGATTTGAGGTCCTCGACCGGGATGTCCACCGGCGAGCAGAGGTACACCGCGCGCCCCGCTTTCCTGAGCTCACCGTCGAGGGCGAAGACGACGCCGCCGACGAAATCAACCACTCGGCGCGCGATACTCTCGTCCACACCCTCCAGGTTCATGACGATGGGTACGCGATCCTTCACTCGCTCCGCGACGGCGGTCGCGTCCTCCATGTTCTTCGGCCGCGCCAGTACGACCGGCATACCGGTACAATCTGAGCGGCTCTTCCGGATGACGTGGACGCGGGCCGCCTCATGACTGACCGGCTCGGGGCCGAAGGCGTCCTCCTCGTCGCCATCTTCAGGGTCCGCATCGTCTAGCTGAAGATCGGCGGGGTCATCTTCGGTCTGGGGATCGTCATCGATGAGGAGAATACGGTCCAGGACACGGCGCAGGAAGTTTACTACGGCCATTCGTGGTGCCTCCCTTGCTGCAGTTAGTGCTGCGATCTATGGTGCGTGCTTTGAGCTGTAGCTGTAATGTTGAGTTACGGACCTGCGGTCTCGCGTGCTCCGAATATGGCCGTTCCGACTCTTAAGATCGTAGCCCCTTCCTCAATGGCAACTTCGAAGTCCTGAGTCATCCCCATCGACAGCTCGCGGCAGTTGTCGTCGGGGATTCCGCGGTCCAGGAACTCCTCCTGCAGCCTCCGCATCCTGACGAAGTACGGCCGCGAGGCTTCCGGATCATCCGAGTAAGGCGGCATCACCATCAGGCCGCGCAACTCGACGTGCGGCAGCCCCAGCATCGTCTCCGCCAGATCCAGAACGGTCTCCGCCGAGGCTCCGAACTTGGTCTCCTCGTCTGACAGCTTCACCTCGATCAGGCAAGGCTGCCTTCGGCCGTGTTGCTGGGCTCGTCGGTCGATCTCAACGGCAAGTCTGCCGCTGTCCACACCGTGGATGAGCGTGCAGAAGGGAACCAGGTGCTTCGCCTTGTTGCGCTGCAGGTGGCCGATGAAGTGCCACTCTGCGCCGTCGCCGATCTCCTCCCGCTTTCTCAGAAGCTCCTGGACGTAGTTCTCTCCGAAGGCCGTTGCCCCGGCCTGGATCGCCTCACGGATGCGGGCCGCGGATTTCGTCTTGCTTACGGCCACCAGCTTGAGGCTCGTCGGGTCTCGACCACACCTTTGCGCTGCATCCGCAATACGCTCGCGGACCCGTTGCAGACCGGACGCTATGGCTGTCATCCCGAGTTGCTCACGCAGCTACGCGTCGTCGAAGTCCAGGCTCCAGTCGCCGAGATCGTCTTCTTCCTGTTCCTCTCCCGCGGTCTCGGCCGGAGCAGCCGGAGGCGGCGGAGCCTCCTCCATGCCCTCCTCGAGATCGAGGTCGAAGGCGTCGGGTGATGGTGGCGGGCCTTCGGCGGCCGCGGCCACCGGTTCGGCGGGTGGTGGGGGAGGTGGAGGAGCCTCGGCCGGCGCGGGCCCTGCCGGTGGTGGAGGCGGCGCTGTGGCAGCCGGCATGGGCGGCTCGGCCGGAGCTGGCTCATCGTCCAACTCGAAGGCGTCCGGCGGAGATGGCGGCACGAACTCATCTTCCGCTGTGGCCGGAGCCGGGGGGGGCGGTGGTGCGGCTTCCTCGACGCCGACCGGGGCCGGCTCGCCGAAGTCGACCGCCCCTGCCTCGGCCACGTACTCGTCGCTGGCGACTACCCCTGCCGCCGCTGCCCCCGCGAGAGCCGAGACCTCAGGCCGGGCAGCGGCAACCACGCCCTCGACCAGGGCAGCCTGGCACCCCGTGCAGAACTGCGCATTCTTCGCATTATCGACCCCGCACGAGGGACAGGCAAGGCCGCCGGCCGGTGGCCTCAGCATGGCATAGCACATGGTGCAGGCGCCACGCTTGGGATCGTTCGGGTAGCCGCAGGACGGGCAGTAAGCATGCTGTGCCATGAGCCAAACCCCTCGGTCAAGGCCGTGGCAGGGCCCCATCAACGGTTTCCGTAGCCGTGCGCCAGCGAGTATATCGCAGGCACAGACCACTGTCAAGGAACGCAACGAGTCAGGCATCGGCCCCCGAAGTGGCATAGGAGACGGCGCCGCGGAGGGAGAAACTACACTCAGCGTATAAGCCTTCCTGACTGGAGAGACACCTCATGTCGGAAGTGATGGGTCGTCGTGAGATGATGGCTCGCGCAGCCGTCGGGGCCGCCGCCCTGGTCGCAGGAAGATCGACGCCCGCCCAGGCGCCCGATGCCCAGGACTCCCCTGGGTGGATCGTCACGCTCAATACCAGCACCATTCGCCCGGCAAGCCTCGAGGACAAGATCAGGGCTGCGTCGGAGGCCGGTTACGACGGCATCGAGCTGTGGAGTAACGAGTTGTCCGACCATGCCAAGTCGGGCGCTTCGCTGGAGGCGCTGGGCAAGCGGCTGAGGCATGAGGGGCTGATCGTGCCTAATGTGATCGGATTGTGGAACTGCATGCCCGAGAGCGACGACGAGCGGCCGCAGGCCCTGGAGCGCGCTCGGCGGCAGATGGAGGAGGCCGTGCAAGTGGGAGCCATGCATATCGCCGCGGTGCCTACCCCGGACCGACCGGGGATCGACGTTCTCTGGGCGGCAGAGCGGTACCGGGAGCTGTTGGACTTGGGCGAGGAGATCGGCATTGTGCCTGCTGTCGAGTTCGTTGGCTTCTTCAAAGGCATCAACCGGCTCGGACAGGCGGCGGCCATCGCCATTGAGGCCGATCACCCCAAGGCCTGCCTCGTTGCCGACACGTTTCACCTGTACCGAGGCGGCTCCGGCTTCGGGGGCGTGCGCCACCTGGCAGCGCACTTCATCGCGTGCTTCCACTTCAACGACACTCGGGCCGAGCCGCCCCGGGCCGAGCAGAAGGACGCCGACCGCATCTACCCGGGTGACGGCATCTTGCCGCTCCCGCAGCTCCTGGCTGACCTGCGCGGCATCGGCTTCCACGGGCCTCTGTCCCTGGAGCTGTTCAACCGCGACCACTGGCAGCAGGAGCCCGTCGAAGTGGCGCAGACGGGCATGCGGAAGATCCGGGAAGTCATTGCCCAGAGCGAGCCCCTGGGAGAGCAGCCATGAGAGACGGCGACACAGGCACGCTCTATGTGATCGCCACGCCCATCGGCAACCTCGAGGACGTGACATTCCGCGCGGCCCGGCTTCTCGCTGAGGTTGACGCGCTCGCCTGCGAGGACACAAGACGCACCCCCAGGATACTCGAGCGACACGGCATCGACAGACCCCGGACGATCTTCTCCTACCACGAGCACAACGAGGACCGAGCCGCGCGGAGAATCCTGGAGTTACTGAGCGAGGGGCTCTCGGTTGGGCTGTGCACCAATGCCGGGATGCCGGCCATCAGCGATCCGGGCTACCGCGCGATCTCGAGGGCGATCGAGAGCGGCTTCCGGGTAGAGGTCATCCCCGGCCCCGGCGCCGTCGAGACCGCGCTGGTGGCATCCGGCTTGCCGGCCTCGAGCTACACGTTCGTGGGCTTTCCGCCCAGGAAGTCCGGTGCACGTAGGCGGGCGCTGGCAGCAGAACGGGACGCTGCCCACACGCTGGTGCTCTTCGAATCCCCACACCGGCTGGGCAAGCTCCTGGCCGACGCGTACGAGGTCCTTGCCGACCGCCGGGCGGCCGTCTGCATCGAGCTAACCAAGAAGTTCGAGGAGATACACCGCGGGTTCCTGTCGGAATTGTGCGAGCGCTTTGGCGAGGGGAAGGTGAAGGGCGAGGTGACGGTCGTCATTGCCGGCAACAACCCCAAGTTCATCCGGCCCCAAACCTGCGAGGAGTAAAGGAGCGCCGGTGAGAGCCCTCGCTACAACCCACGGCCGCCTTCGTCTGCCGGCCTTCCTGCCCGACGCAACGCGGGGGGTTGTCAGGGCTCTCGACTCGGCCGATCTGGCTGCCTGTGGTGTGGACGGCTTGATGGTCAACACGCTCCACCTCTCGTCGCATCCCGGTGCGACCATTGTCTCGGCCATGGGTGGCATCCATCGTTTCATGCAATGGCCGGGTCCCATCGCCTCGGACTCCGGCGGGTATCAGGTCTTCTCCCTGATCCACGAGTCGGCCAATCTGGGAAGCGTGTCCCGCAACGGGTTCACCTATCGTCTCGCCAAGGGCCACAAGAAGCAGACGTTGACCCCGGAGAAGGCCATTCAAAAGCAGTTCCAGATTGGTGCCGACCTGATGTTCTGCCTCGATCATTGCACCCATCCCACGGCCGGTGCCGACGTTCAGCGCGAGAGCGTCGAACACACCATCGAGTGGGCGCGACGCTGCCGGGAGGAGTTCGATCGCCGAGCGCATCAACGGCGAGACGACGAGGGCCGTCCGCTGCTGTTCGCAGTCGTCCAGGGCGGGGGCGATCCCGCTCTCCGGCGCGAGTGTGCCGAGCGGTTGGTGGCGATCGGCTTCGACGGCTATGGCTACGGAGGGTGGCCCGTCGATCGCGACGGGATGCTGGTTGAGATGGTGGAGTACGTCGCCGATCTCGTGCCGGTAGATGCCCCCAAACACGCCCTCGGTATCGGCAAGCCGGACAACCTCGCTCGCTGCTCCGCGATGGGGTACAACCTGTTCGATTGCACGATCCCCACTCGCGACGCTCGACATCAGCGGCTCTATGTCTTCGATGGGGATCCCGCCGAGATCGACCTGACGGCCGGTCCCTTCTACCGCAACCTTTACATGCAGGACGACAAGCACCGTCGCGACGCGGGGCCGGTGAGCGAAGGGTGTGACTGCCTGTGCTGCCGCAGCTACTCCCGCGCGTACCTCCATCATCTGTTCGCGATCCGCGACCCTCTGGCCCATCGCCTGGCGACCATCCACAATCTTCGCTTCTACAGCCGCCTCATGGAGTTGCTTCGGGCGAAGACTGACGCCACATGAATGCGGGAATGCGTTCCGAGATCACGGATGCCCTGAAGCGGTCGCGGAAGTACGCCAACCTCTGCCACGACACCTTGGGGCGCATCGCGGACTGGGCCGCGACCCGCCACCAGACGCCCAAGAGCGCGATCAAGGCCGCCAAGCGCAAGCTCCACCAGGTCTACGGCGCATATCTGGATCAACTTGACCTCCCGCGCGTTGGGGAACGGGTGGGAACGTTGTCTCATGCTGCCACCGAGGACGCTGTCCAAGCAACCTGCCGCGAGATCCTCGCCTGCCACGCATCGACTGCCGAGCGTCTGCCTTTTATCGAAAGGCTCTACCCGGAGCTCTTCGCAGCGACTGGCGCCCCATCGGTTATCATCGACCTGGCCTGCGGATTGCATCCTTTTGCTCTGCCCTGGATGCCTCTGGCGCCCGAAGCATGCTATCACGCCTATGACATCGACCGCCGACTCGTCGATGCTGCGAACGTGTTCTTTGAGCGGACAGGGCGCCCGGCGACGGCGGAGTGTAGAGACATCCTGGTTTCGCTCCCCGACGTGGAGGCGGATGTGGCCTTCCTGCTGAAGACGGTTCCGTGCCTGGAGCAACAGCAGAAGGGCGCTACCGTGAGGCTTCTGCGGCAGTTGCGGGTGCGCCGCGCCGTGCTGTCCTTTCCGACGAGGACGCTCGGCGGAAGGGCCAAGGGGATGCGGGGACACTACGACGCCGTCATGTCAGCGACCGCGGAGGAGTTGGGGGCGCCGACCCAACGACTCGACTACCCAAACGAGACGTTCCATGTCATCAACCTCACCTGAGGGAAGTCTCTTGGCGCCTTGACTCCCGATTGCTCAGGCATTCCGCGCGCGCTGATTCGGGAGCGTCTGGAGAAGGGACACGACGCGCCCGGCCCCAGGGGCGTGGATCATGCCCGCCACTGGGACCGGATCGGGGGTCGGTCTTCGGCAGCGCTACTCGGCCAGAACACCGTCGATCGCGCTCGCCAGATCGGCCTCTCTCTGTACACCCACCATGACCTCGGCGACCTTGCCGTCTTTCACGATGGCCAGGGTCGGGATGGCGCGGATGTTGTGCTTGGTGGCCACTTCGGGTGCGTACTCAACGTCGCACTTCACGACCTTCAGCTTGCCGGCATACTTCTTGGCCATCGCCTCTACGACCGGAGCGACCATCTTGCAGGGAGCACACCACTCTGCCCAGAAGTCGATGAGCACCGGTAGCTCCGACTCGTTGACTTCGGCTTCGAACGTTTCGTCGGTCACTTGGGGCAAGTCTGCCATCCTGTCTGCCTCCTTGGCGATACCTGTGGAGCTGCGACCGCACAGAACGCAACAACCTCGCGTGGCCGCGAGTTCCAGATTCCCGGCTCGTCGGCGACCACCTCTTCTACGGTGCACCGGCGCGGACCTTCCAGGCGGCCGATCTACCCGACGACAGGTCTCCCCTCGCCCGTACGACAGCCGTCTCGGCTGTCAATCCCGCGACCGCGGGATCCGCCGTTGACGGCGGGCATTCTGCGGTCGCTTCGCGACCGTGACAGGCGGGACGCCTG
>CBFDAZ010000130.1:0-10271 GCA_965602825.1 uncultured bacterium | reverse complement strand
GCTCGCGGTAGGTGAGGGTTTCCCCGTCGAACTGGCACCGAGCGACCGTTGCCTGGTACATGGCGACTTCGGGATCGGGACGGAAGTAGATGGGCAGCAGTACGGTGCCGTCCGGCATATCCCAGCGCTGGCCCGATCCAGAGCCCGCGGTGGCGAACTTCCGCTCGTCGGGCAGCACAACCGTGGCGGGCTGGCCCCACTCACCCGTCGCGGGATCGAGGACTGCATAAGAGGGCTGGTTCGAGCGAACGTGCAGCAGCTTGTCCCCTCTATACCGGGCCACGTGCCCGGTCCCAAGCAGCTTCCGGGTCGCCGCATGCCACTTCGGCGTGAAGTCGCACACGCAGGCCTCGACGCCATCGTCTTCGGCCCATCGCTCGAAGGCCGGCAGGAGCGTAGGTCCGCGCCATGTGTTGCCGAGGTCATCGGTGCGCATCTCGTGAAGGCCGTAGAAGATGTCAGAGCCGCTGAGCAGCAGCTTCTGCATTGTGAGCACGACCGCGGGCACACCATCCCGCCCAGCCGCGGGAATGGCGCCCGCACGGGCGTGAACCCAGCATGTCTCGCCATCGAATCCGGTACGGACGACGTCCAGACCGAGTTCGAAGCCGACGCGATCGTCTGCCGCTGTGCTCATGTCACACCATCCCGTTGCGGAGAGTACGGCGGCTGCGGCGGTGCGTCTGATGAAGTGTCGTCGGTCAAGGAGCATTCGCTAACTCCCCATGTGGCCGCCACGCGGACTTCGTACTTGGCCCCGATGACAAGGCCAGCCGCCGCAGGCCCTCTTGCGCCTTTCCCAGTCAGGCGACCTCCTCATTGTCGCCTTGTGCTGCGGAAGGTCCGAGGGCTTCCGCCCCCGAAACTGCTGGACGCCGCGCGAACGCCGTGGCGGAAGGGCAGGCAATGATGGTCGAGGAGTTCATCGACATTCGGGGGCGGCTATTGGAGCTGCCAACGCTGGCGAACATCGTCAAGTGCATCACAGTGCGTGGCGCGGACTTCGAGGTGGAGGACTTCAGCATCGCCAAGGCGATGGACGAGCCAAGCTGGATCCGGCTGCGGGTGAGGGCACCGAACGCCGCGGAGCTCACCAACTGCCTTGAGGAGATCACGCGACTGGGTGCGGAGGTCGTGGACGCGGAGGATGCGCAGCTCGAGCGGGTGGAGACAGACGGGCTGCTGCCACAGGACACATACGCGCTCACCGGACTACCGACCGACGTCCGGGTGAACGGCAAGTGGGTGTCCGTGACGGATCCGGTGCCGAACGCCGCGGCCCGTGTGGAGAAGGGCCGCCACCAGGTACGGGCCGTGCCCTTTGAGACGGCGAAGAAGGGTGACCGGGTGGTGGTCGGAGGAGGAGGTGTGCGCGTATCGCCGCCAGCGCCTGACCGTAACAGCGACCTGTTTCCCCTCGTCGGGACGACCGTGTCCGCCAGCAGCGCACGCGGACCGGTCATTGTGAAGGTCGCTCGCGAGATCGAGCGGACCAAGGGTCGGGGCGCCCGAGTGGCGCTGGCCGGCGGCGCGGCAGTGGTTCACTCCGGTGCCAGCGCCTACCTGGAGCAACTCATCAGTCACGGATACATCGACGTGTTGGTCGCCAGTAACGGGATGGCAGTGTACGACGTCGAGCGTGCGCTGTTCGGCACTTCCCGAGGCGTGTATGTGGCTGAGAACATACCGGCCGTGCACGGCGCCCAGAACACAGTGCATGCGGTCAACACGATCCGCAAGGCGGGAGGCCTCCAAGAAGCTGTTGATTCCGGCGTTCTGACCGGAGGCATACTGCACGCCTGCATCACCTCCGACGTGTCGTACACCATTGTCGGCTCGGCTCGCGATGAGGCGCCCCTGCCGGACACCGTCACCGACACGGTCCAGGCGCGCCAGGCGTTGCGTGAGGGTTTGCGGGGCGTCGGCCTGGCTTTGATGATCGCGAGCGCGGTTCTGGCCAAGGCCGTGCTGCTGACCGTCCCCGGCCCGGTGCCGAAGGTCTGTGTTGACCTGAGCGACTACGACGTCAACAAGATCGTCCACCGTGGAGCGCCGACGGTATTCGGGATGGTGGAGAGCGCGGAGTCCTTTTTGCGCGAGTTGGCGCGCAGTCTGGGTGCCTGGTAGAGGGCGCGGGGGGTGTCGGACTGGCCGTGGGTGCTTGGGGGTCCTGTCTTCAGGCACTCCCGGCTCGGAGAAGAAAAGTGCGGGGAGAAAGGCATTTCGGGAGGAGGATCCGGCCGGACGAGGAACGTTGGACTGATCGAGGAGACCTGGAACGAGCCGCCCCGAGCGGGTTGCTCGTTTTTTGCGGCCCCGGACGGAGAGCGGAGCCCGCGCGACCGGCGTTCCACTGAGTTCGAGTCGGTGAGCCCCGGGACGCTCGTCATTGACTGCGACACACCCAACGTGAACGCAGGGCAGGCCCTCGCGAGGATGGTGGGTGTTGCTGCGCCCGTCAGTGGCGCTGTGGGGTCTCCTGAACGGCTCAACAAAGCTGACGAGGACCATCGAAGCTGTCTCGACCCACACTCCGCAGTGAGAGCATGAGAGGAGGACGTGCCACGATGTCGGACACACCGGCCCCGCAAGAGTATCCAGCCATCTGGCTGCAGGGCGCTGGCTGCTCGGGGTGCTCTGTTTCGGTGTTGAACGCCGTCAGTCCACCGATCGCCCACCTATTGCTCAGTGAGGTAGTCCCGGGCAAGCACGTGTCCGTACGGTTCCATCCGACAGTGATGGCCGCTACCGGCCGGCTGGCAGTGGACATCCTACTGGCGGCGGAGCAGGAGGAGCAGCCGCACCTGCTCGTACTGGAGGGCGCCGTACCGACGAAGGTCAGCAAGATCGCCGGCTGCGGTCCCGACGGCGAGGAGCTCGATTTCGTCGAGCGCTTCGTGAACCTCGCCCAGAAGGCCATCGCGGTCATCGCCATCGGCGACTGCGCCGCCTTTGGCGGGATCCCGGCTTCCGGGCCGAACCTGGCCGGCTGCCAGTCGGCGCGGGAAGTCATGGCGGAGCATGCCATCAGCACCCCGCTGATCAACCTCGGCGGCTGTCCACCCCACCCGGACTGGTTCATGCAGACGGTCGCCAGCATCTTGCTGTACGGACTGCCGGATGCCTCGGAACTCGATGCCGATCTGCGGCCGCGCATGTTCTACGGTACGCTCATCCACGAGAACTGCCCCCGCCGGCCGGATTTCGATGCCGGCAAGTTCGCGCAGAGCTTCGGCGAACCGGGCTGCATGTACGAGCTCGGGTGCAAGGGTCCGTATACCTACGCCGACTGCCCGTCGCGCCAGTTCAACAACGGCGTGAACTGGTGCATCAAAGCGGGCAGCCCGTGCCACGGCTGCGCGGAGCCTGAATTCCCGAACCTCGGTCCCGGCCTCTACCGCAAGATCGACGCGGACTCGCTGCCTCGGATTGAGGTGGCGGAGGACGGGGCTCTGAAGCCAGTGCTTCCGGGCCCGTATGGCCAGAATGAGGGAGCGTGACACCATGGAGACGAACATCACCATTGATCCCCTTGTCCGCGTCGAAGGACACCTCAAGGTTGAGTGCGTCGTCGATGACGGCGAGGTGAAGACGGCAGAATGCTCGGGGCCGATGCTCCGGGGCTTCGAGCGCTTGCTGATCGGCCGCGATCCCCTGGATGCGCAGCAGATCGCGCAGCGCGTCTGTGGGGTCTGCCCCGCGGCCCATGCGGCCGCCTCGGCTCTGGCCCTCGACGAGGCTCTGGGCACAAACACCTCCATCCCGCCCAACGGACGGATCGCCCGGAATATACTGCTGGGCGCCAACTTCCTGCAATCCCACATCCTCCACTTCTACCATCTGGCGGCTCTCGACTACGTGGACTGCACGAAGGTCGCCGATTACGACGGCCCGGACAGGGAGCTTCAGGCGCTGAAGCTCTTCATCGAGCGCGGCGAGTTGGCGCCGTTCAGCCCGCGTTACGAGGGTGACTACCGGCTCCCCGACGAGGTGGATCGCGCGGCAGCAGGGCACTACCTGCAGGCGCTGCACATGCGGCGGAAGTCGCACGAGGTTCTGGCCACCTTCGGCGGCAAGATGCCCCACATGGTGGGGATGGTGCCCGGCGGCATCACCGAGCAGGTGACCCCCGACAAGGTCGCCGATGCGCTGTCCAGACTGAACGAGATACGGGCGTTCATCGATGACGTGATGGTCCCCGACGTGGTCGCCATCGGCGGAGCGTACAAGGACTACTTCGAGATCGGCCGCGGGCCGGCCAACTTCCTGAGCTACGGTACCTTCGATCTGGATTCGGACGAGCCCGACCTCACGAAGCGCCAGCGCTTCATTCCCGCGGGGACGGCGGCCGGCACGGAGGATTTGAGCGCGCTCGATCCCGGCAAGATCAGGGAGGATGTCAAGCACTCGCATTTCGCCGACGCTACCAGCGGTCGGCACCCATCAGAGGGCGAGACAGAGCCGGACATGGGCTCCGGCCACAGTTGGATCAAGGCGCCCCGCTATGAGGGCCAGGCGCACCAGGTCGGTCCGTTGGCCAGGGCCGTGGTCAGCCTGCTGTCAGGCCACGAGCCGACGAAGAGCCTGTTTGAGCCGGTGATGTCAGAGCTCGATCTGAAGGCCGATAATTTGGTCTCGACCATGGGCCGGCACGCGGCCCGTGTGCTGGAGACGAAGATGGTCGCGGATGCCATGGCACAGTGGCTGCTGGAGCTTAAGCCGGGCGAGCCGGCAGCGGTGCCCTTTGAGAGGCCGGATGAGGCCAGCGGCATGGGCATCGTCGGGGGCCCGCGCGGCGCGCTCCTGCACTACATCGACGTCAAAGACGGCAAGATCGCCCGCTACCAGATGGTCGTGCCGACGACCTGGAACTGCTCTCCCAAGGACGATCGGGACCAGCCCGGGCCGGCTGAGACAGCACTCATCGGGACGAAGGTCCGCGATCCGGAGAACCCGCTGGAGGTCGTCCGTATCGTACGCTCATTTGACCCGTGCCTGGCGTGCGCGGTGCACGTGGTCAATGCCAGGAGAGAGCCTGTTGTCCGAGTCCGCGTCTGCTGATCTCACAGGGTCCGCCACAGGTACGACGGTCGTGCTGGGGGTCGGCAATCTGATCCTCGGCGACGACGGCGTGGGGGTGCACGTTGCGCACGCGTTGGCGGCCCGCGGCTGTCCGGAGGGCGTGGAGGTGCTTGATGGGGGGACGGCGCCGCTCGACGCGCTTGCGACCGTGGGGCCGGTGCGGCGACTGATCGTGGTGGATGCCGCCAACTTGGGCGAGGAGCCCGGGACCGTTCGCGTCTTGAGTCCGGACGATCTGATCCCCGCGAGCGGGGAAAGCGTATCTCTGCACGACCTGGACCTGATCTGGGCGCTGACCGTCCTGCGTCTCACGACGCAGGAGCCAGACGAGGTTGCCATCATCGGTGTCCAGCCCGCGTCCATGGATTGCAGCACGGAACTCTCCCCGGCCGTTGCAGCACGACTCGAGGACGTGATCGAGGCCGTTCTGGCCGCGATCCCCTCCGCTACGGCTGGGTGCGAGAAGGTGAGACAATGATCGTTACCGAGCGCAAACCGCTGGAAGAGCTCGTCGCAATGTTCGAAGGCGAGAAGGGGACGTACATCGTCGCCTGTAGCGGCTGCCCCGTGGGTCACAGAAGTGGGGACGAGGCGGCGCTGGCGCAGCTTGAGGCCGACCTGAAGGAGCAGGGCGTCAACGTGCTCGGCCGGACCTCAATCGACTTCCTGTGCAACAAGTCGCTGGTGGCGCTGCGGCTGATGAAAGTCCTGGAGGAGATCGAGGAGGCCGATAGCCTGCTGATCGTGTCCTGTGGGATCGGCGTCCAGGCGACGGCGGCCACGGTGGACAAGGTCTGCCATCCGGCAATGAACACGACGTCGATGGGCGGCTTCCAGGGGCTGTGGCCATCGGAGGAGCGCTGCGCGCAGTGCGGCGACTGCAACCTGGACTTGACGGCCGGGATCTGTCCGGTGGTCTTCTGCAGCAAGGGCCTGCTCAACGGCTCCTGCGGGGGCTCGGACAAGGGCAAGTGCGAGGTGGATGCCGACATCCCGTGCGGCTGGACGCTGATCTACGAGCGGCTGAAGAAACTGGGGCGGCTGGACAATCTCCGCAAGCTCAATATGTGCAAGGACCGCGACCTGATGCGGGTGGTGCCGGAGCGGCGCCTTGGTACAGTATGGGCGCTGGAGAACGTGCCACCCGAACCGGAGCCGGAGGGCGAGGAGTCGTGACCGCTGCGTATAGCTCGCGCGGTGTTGCCGCGCGTGGTGCCGTCTAGGGAGGCCAAGCAACCATGAAGCTCAGTGACCTATTCGCGCAGGGCAAGTTCGTCGTGACGGGCGAGGTCGGCCCGCCGAAGGGCTGTCACCTCGACCACCTGATGGAGGAGGCGGAGACGTACCTCTCGGGCGTGGACGGCATCAACGTGACCGACCTGCAGGCCGCGGCCATGCGTGTGGGATCGCTCGTCACCTGTAAGCGTCTCCTGGAGCACAACCTGAACCCCGTTCTACAGGTGGTCTGCCGCGACCGTAACCGCATTTCGCTGCAGTCCGAGTTGCTCGGCGCCGCGGAGTTTGGCGTCGAGAACGTCCTCTGTCTCACCGGGGATCACAACATCCTGGGCGATCACCCCGACTCGATGCCGGTCTTCGACCTGGATGCCGTGAGTCTGCTACAGGCCGGGACGACGCTAATGGGCGGGCACGACATGGCCGGCAACGAGCTTGAGGGCGATCCGCCGGACCTGTGCCTGGGCTGTGTTGTCAATCCGGGCGCCGACCCGGTCGAGCCCCAGATCATTAAGCTGAAGGTGAAGGAAGAGGCGGGGGCACGGTTCTGCCAGACGCAGGCGGTCTACGATGTCGAGGTGTTCAAGCGCTTCCGCGACGCCGCCAACCAGGCCGGCATCAAGATTCCGATCATGGCCGGCCTCGTGATGCTGAAATCCGCCGGCATGGCCAAGTACATGAACCGCATGGTGGCGGGCGTGTTCGTGCCCGACCCGTTCATCCAGCGCATGACCGACACCGACGACAAACCGAAGACGAGCATCGAGATCATGGTCGAGTTGATCGAGGGGCTCAGGCCCCACTGCGACGGCATCCACATCATGTCGCTCGGCTGGGATCAGCACGTTCCGGCCATTCTGGATGGGGCGGGGATCTAGGCGGATTGTCGGGCCTGGCGATGCCTGACCCCTCTCGGGGCGGCACCCCCAACGAAGGGTCCGCGGCCCGACCTACGACGGCATGGCATGGCCCGCTCGGCAGCGCATCGGCCGGGCGGGCTTTTCGTGTCTGGGTGCAGGAGGCGGTTCTTGCCAGCAGAGAGAATCGACCGGCACCATGAAGCACGTATGGAGTGCCCCGAAGATCCCCCGGACGTTTGTAGGCCGGAGCTCCGGTTCCGACGCCGCAAGCGCGCAGACGGCGAACGGCGTCGCGGTTGAAACCGCTCCTACGCCACAGCACCGCCGTACGGCAACTGCATGGGTCGGCGTTTTTCTAGCTATCTTTCCCGTTTGCCTGGCTCTTGCCACGACGGAGGAGGCTTCTGCCATGACGCTCTTTGAGGCTGCGTGTATTGAGGCGCGAGCCATTTCCAGTGGTTCGCTCGCCGTGCCGATGTCGAAGGCCGAGTGGGAGGCGACGGTCGAACAGCGCCGCGAGATGTGGCGGGAGATGTTGGGCCTCTCCCCTCTCCCCGACCGCACGCCCCTTGAGGCAACGGTGACGGGGACGCTCGACCGGGATGACTATGTGGTCGAGAAGGTCCATTTCCAGAGCCTTCCGGGGGCCTACGTGCCCGGCAACATCTACCGGCCGGCGGAGATCACCGAGCGCCTGCCGGCGGTCATCTACCTCTGCGGGCACACAAAGGGCAAGGTCAACCCGCCGTATCAGGCCAATCCGCGCTGGTTCGGGCAGCACGGGTATGTGGCCTTTGTGCTCGACCCGATCCAGCTTGGCGAATCGCAGGGCTTCCATCACGGGACCTACCGGGAGGGCCGGTGGGACTGGTACAGCCGCGGCTACACGCCGGCGGGGACCGAAGTCTGGAACGCGATGCGGGCGATTGACTACCTGCAGACGCGGGACGACGTTGACCCCGAGCGGATCGGTGTGACAGGGCTGTCGGGTGGAGGCGCGATGTCGTGGTTCCTGGGGGCCGCCGACGACCGCGTCAAGTGTGTCGCTCCCGTCTGCCAGACGGGGAGCATCGAGCACATCATCTGCGACCGGGCGACCGACGGCCATTGTGACTGCGCCTTCTGGATCAACACCCATCAATGGTGCACGCCGGATATCGGGGCACTGATCGCGCCGAGGGCGCTGCTCGTCGCGGCAGGAACGGAGGACGTCCTCTGGCGGCCGTATGCCTTCCGCGACGCGCTGCACCGCATCCATCACCAGTACGCCGCGCTCGGCGTGCCGGACGAGGTGAAGCTGGTCGAGGACCTGACGCCCCACGGCTATACGCCGAAGCTGCGGAAGGCGATCTTCGAGTGGTTCAACCAGCACCTCAAGGGCGATGAGACCCCCGTCACGGATGATGTGACCGACTTCGTGGAGCCCGAGGAGAACCTACTGGCCTTCGGGGGCAAGCTGCCCGAGGATGACGCGATGACGCGCGTCGATACGCTGCTTGTGAAGCAGGCTGAGCCTCCGCCCTTGCCCGAGGACGAGGTCGCATGGCGCAAACATCAGGAGGTGACGCTGGCGGCACTTCGGGCGGTGTCGTTCCGGCAGATTCCGGAAGACTGCACGCCGGACTTCCGCGAGCACCGGGCCGATGGCTCGTCGGGAAGTCTCACTTACGGCAGCTACGTGTTCGACACCCGCGACGGGCTGACACTGGCGGTGCGGACAGCGATGCACCCGGAGGCGGAGCGCCCGCTGCCGACCGTGGTCTTCGCGCTGCCGGAGGATGTGGCGTCGGGCTTCGCCGGCGCCGGCAGGGCGAGGCCGCGAGTTGGGTCAGGCATCGCGACAGCGGGAGTCGAGGTGCGGAACACCGCGGCCACGTCGATCGGGCCGGGGTATCTGTGGACACTAAGGCGGGCGTATCCCGTCCTCGGACACACGCTGCCGGAGCGCCAGGTCTACGATCTTCTCGCTGGCGCGGCGCTGATGCGGGAGCAGCACGTCACCGGGCCGATTGCGGCCTACGGCCGGGGCGACACGGCGGTGTTGGCGATCTATGCCGCGCTTCTCGATCCACAGATCAGCGAGGTCATCCTCGCCAACCCGCCGGAGTCGCACGAGAACCCGGAGACGCCGGACTTCCTCGGCATCCTGCGCTGCGGCGATCTGCCGCAGAACCTGGCTCTCCTCTACCCGCACCCGATCACCTTCGTCGGCGAGATGCCGGCGGCGTACGAGTGGACCAGGAGCGTGTACGAGAGGCTCGGGCGCGGGGAGGCGGTTAAGGAGATAGGGAAGGTTGGGGAGTGGCGACCTGCTTGAGCCGCAATTCGCCATGTCAGCAGCGGCGCGGGCGCGATGAATCGCGCCCCTACGTGGGTGGCGATCGGCAATCGTTGAGAGGCGTGCAGTCTGGCCGTGATGTCGTCGGCACAGAAGACAGGGAGGCTCTACATGAGAGGTATCGTCGTAGGACTCGGTGGTCGTTCGCGAAGCTGGATTGATACATGCGCGAAGAACGATGACGTGGAGCTGGTAGCGTACGCCGAGCCGGTTGAGGCGAACCGGAAGGCCATTGCGGAGAAGTACGCGATCCCCGACAATCAGGTCTTCTCAGGGATGGCGGATGCGATCGAGGCCGTGGAAGCGGACTTCGTGGTCGATGTCACGCCCCCGGCGGCGCACGAGGAGGTTGCGATGGCGGCCTTCGAGGCGGGCCTGCACGTACTCGGCGAGAAGCCGCTCAGCGACGACTTCGCGGCGGCGAAGCGCATCGTCGCGGCGAGCGAAGAGGCCGGGCTGACCCACATGATCACCCAGAACTACCGCTTCAGCCTGCCGCCACGGACGACGAGGCGCCTGCTGGCCGAGGGGAAGATCGGGAGGCCCGAGCAGGTCTCGATCGAGTTCTTCATGTGCTGGGCGTATGCGCCGGGCTCGCACTACGTTGAGTTCCCTTACATGCTGATCAAGGACATGGGCGTGCACCACTTCGACATGATGCGCTACGTCCTCGACAGCAATCCGCTCAGCGTCCACTGCGTCACCTGGAACCCGTCCTGGGGCTGGCACAAGGGCGATGCTTCGCATGTGGCGCT
>CBFDAZ010000129.1:0-10343 GCA_965602825.1 uncultured bacterium | reverse complement strand
GGCGAACCGGCGATACTCCTTCGCGTACTCCTCGGGCTGGAAGCGTCCGCCGCAGCCCCAGTTCTCGTTGCCCACGGCCCACCACTTCACATTGAAGGGCGCCTCATTCCCGTTAGCAGCCCGCAGGGATGAGTAGTGCGTGTTGCCCGCGTGGTTGCAGTGCTCAACCCAGCTCTTCGACTCGAGGGGCGTACCTGAGCCGACGTTGAGGCAGATATACGGCTCAGCGCCCACGAGTCGACAGAAGCGCACGAACTCGTCGGTACCGAAATGGTTCGACTCCTCGCCGCCCCACCACAGGTTCATCCGGCGGGGACGCTGCTCGCGCGGCCCGATCCCGTCTTCCCAGTGGTAGTCATCAGCGAAGCACCCGCCGGGCCAGCGGATGACCGGCGCCTTGATTCCGTGTAGCGCCGCCACCGTGTCCGTGCGAATGCCGGCGTCATTCGGGATGTCTGAGCCCTCTCCGACCCAGATTCCATCGTAGATGCACCCACCCAGATGCTCGGCGAAGTGGCCATAGAGCTCGGGGCGGATCGTCCCCAGCTTCTGGTCGGTTCGAATTGACACACGTGCTTTGAGGGCCATGGTTTGCCTCCCTGTGGCGCACCGGCTTGCAGCAGGCCGTGTTTCGGCGGACTCGTCCGGTGTACCTGTGCCCGGCAGGACCAGCCTACACACGGCCGCATTCCGTCAGCGCGCCTCCTCACACGCCTCAATCAACGCCGCCGAGGTCGTTGTGTGGCCGATGATCATCTCGTGGTCGAGGATTGCCGCCTTCGTCAGCCAACCACCCTCGACGGTCTCGTGGCCCTCGATCGCGGTCGTGCAGTCACGCAGGAGGATGACGTTGTAACCACGGGCCTGCATGGCGCGCGTGCCGTAGTCGCGGCCCGGCACGCACATGTTGGCGGCGAAACCCGCGTAGAAGAGGTGCACGATCTTGCGATCCCGGGCCAGGCGGTGCAACTGCTCGCCCGTCGCGATCACGAATTCCCCGGGCTGCGGTGAGATGTCCTCAACGATCAGCCTCGCCTCGCCCTCTGTCTTTCGCCATTCCTCCAGTTCCCGCTCAACCGGCTTGGCGAGCTGCGCGTAGTCCCCCTCCTTGTTGCGGAAGGCCTCCGGCGGCCAGTCGGGAGGGCTGGACGGAGGCCTCGGGCCGAGCTCGGAATCCCCGGCGTAAGCGACCCACTGCGGGTACTTGTGCGCGGTCGGCGGCGAGGGGGCGTGGACCACGGCGACACCCGCCTTCCGACAGGCCTCGATGACCGGCGCGATCCGCTCCCGTGTGATCTGGTCCGTGCGCTCAAGGTGGCTCTTGATGTAGTGTTTGTCCCAGCAGTCAACCAGGACCAGAGCGCATTCCTGCGTCTTGAGCGTCCAGGTCTGTTCCACCAGTGAGAAATGCTCCTCTCGCTGGGGGACGCCATCATCCCCGTAGAGCCGGCAGTACCGAGCGGCCAGGGTCATCTCGGGCATCTCGGAAGGGCCTCCTTGTCGCGTGTTCCGCATCGTGATCTGACGCCAGCGCAAGGGCTGCTTCCCCGGCAATCATCGCGTCCCTTTGTTCGGGTACCGGCAAGGTGAGAGCGCGGACGCAACCGAATGGCATCCGTGGAGAACGAGCATTCTGTCGCTCAGGCAGGTCAGCCATGGCAAACTGGCAACCGGACTTCCAGCGTCTGCGCACTGCACTCTTCTGCGGCGAGCCGGATATGGTGCCGCTCGCCGAGCTGAAGGTCGATCCCGTCGTCAAGGCGGCCTTCATGGGACTCGATGCATGGCCCACCGACCGAGGGGAGGCCATGGCGAGGGAAGTGGACTTCGCGATCGCCGCCGGGTACGACTACGTCCGGGCACCGGCGTACGTGGACTACCCGACCACCGGGCAACCGAAGACTCACTCGTATTCGGCAGCGGGCGGCGAGCAACAGCGCACCTGGCAGCAGATGGAGCGGGGGCCGATCGGCAGTCTCGCCGAGTGCGAGGCCTTCCCGTGGCCTGATCCCGACGAGGCGGACCTCAGCGACCTCGAGCTCGCCGCCGAGTTGGCACCGCCCGGAATGGGGATCATCACCGGCGTCAAGGGCGGAGGCATCTTCGAGCGCGCGTGGTTCCTGCTGGGCTTCGAGGGCTTCATGATGGGCACCCTCGAGCAACCGGAGCTGATCGCCGAGGTCATGCGACGCGCCGGCGAGGTCTGGTGCCGGACGACCGAGCACTGCCTGCAGATGCCGCGGGTCGATGCTGTATGGTTCTGCGACGATCTGGCCTATACCGAAGGCTTCATGGTCAACCCGGACATCTACCGGGAGCACCTGTTCCCGTGGATCGCGCGGTTGGCAGAGCTCTGTCGAAGGCACGATCCACCACTCCCGCTGATCTACCATTCGGACGGCAAGCTGTGGGACGTGCTGGACGACCTGATCGACTGTGGTGCGAATGCTCTCCACCCGGTAGAGCCGAAAGCCATGGACATCGTGGAACTGAAGAAGCGGGTGGAGGGCAAGCTCTGTCTGATCGGGAACATTGACCTGGGATACACTCTAACGCGCGGGGTGTTCTGGGAGGTGGAGGAAGAGGTGCGAGCCCGGATCGAGGCCCTGGCCCCAGGCGGCGGGTACTGCGTGGGGTCCAGTAACACCGTGACGGAGTATGTCCCGGTCGACAACTTCCGGGCAATGGTCGAAGCAGCCCGACGGTACGGATAGGGGTAAGCGTCTCGCTGGCTTCGGCTGGAGATCGGTCGCGTTCATCCCCTCTCTGTGCCCCTGGCGGATCCCTGTTGCACTTGGCTTTGGGTTTGTTGTTGCTGAGCAACTCAGTTGTGGCGACGCCGCTGAGACGCCGTTGCGCCGTTCCGCGTCACCATGTCTCCTAATGCTCGGTCGGACCGGGCTGGCCAAGAACGTTGGCATCCCGCGACCCCAAAACCAAGGCCGTTCGGTCTCGATGCACTCTTTGTGACCGCCGCACCACAGGAGGGGAAGACACATGTCGATGAAGAGCATCATGCCGGTGTGCCTGTTGACGGCGATCGTCCTGTCTGCTGCACCAGCCCGATCGGAGCCGAGCTTCCGGGGTTACAGCGGTCTTCTCAAGATACCAACGACCGACACTCTGGGACGCAGCCAATACAACCTGGGCCTCAACACGATCGAGGCCGAGGGCTTCGATGACCCAAGTTACCTGGCGAACTTTGGCATTGCCGATGATTTCGAGGCGGGAGTCTGGTGGTTCCACCCCGACGGCGGGGACAACGAGACCCTGATCAACCTCAAGTACCGCTTCGAACCGGGGGGCGATGGCCGGCCGAGCTTTGCCGTTGGGATCACCGATGTGATGGACGAGGTGGACACCGGCCTCTACGCGGTAGGCACGTGGGAGCTCGGCGACCTGGTCGCCCGGGTCGAGAACCAGGATGTGAAGCGGATACGGCTCCACGCCGGCCTGGGAGGCGGAGCGATCGACGACTTCTTCTTCGGCGCCGAGGCGCGCTTTGGGCCCCACTTCATCGTGATGGCTGACCACATGAATGACGAGTTCAGCGTCGGCGCCCGCGCCCGCCTGTGGCGCAACTTCACGGCGCAGGCCGGGCTGCTGGACATGGATGATCTGGCCATCGGTGTGACCTACACCTACCCAATGAGCGAGGCCGGCACCCTGGCGCCCGTGATCGTCGAGGAGGAGCCGGGAGCCGAGCCGGCAGAACGCCCGCCGGAGGCCATGGTCCCGCGGGTGAAACCTAGCGCAGAGCCCGAACCGGAAACCCCCGCCCCCAAGGCGCCGGAACCGGGCGGCGAGGATGAGGCCAGCGCGGCCCAGCCGGCACCGGTGGCGGAAGCTGAGACGCCCCCCACCCCGCCTCAGAAGACGGAGGACGAAGGGCCCAAGTCCCCGCCGGCAGACGTGACGACGCCGGAGGCGCAGAGCGAGGAAGAAACTGCGGAGACGCCACCGGGGCCGCCGAAGCCGCAGCCGGTCACCCCGCCGCCGCCCGAGGAGGCGACGAGTCAACCAACTGACGATCAGCCCCCTCCGCAAAAGGAGGAACCGGCGCCGGAAGAGCTGAAGGTGGACCGCAGCAAGGCGGTGGCGTTGGTCCCGCTGGACGGGTTGCCGGTGGAGGTGCAGGCCGGTCATGTGTGCGTTCCGGCCAGGCAAACCGCCAGTTGGCTCGGGTTCCGCGTTGACGCGCAGCATGACCGCCGAGGCATCAAGGTCACGATCCATGCCGGTCTCACGGGCGCCGGCTTCTACATCGGCGACGACCGCGTGGAGGTAGACGGCGAGCGCGTCGAACTGGCGACGCCGACATACTACCTCAATCAGAGGATCGCGATGGTGCCCGTGGAACTCTTCAGGCTGCTGGGGGTGCCAGTCGAGATCGACGTGGAGGGCGGGCGAGCCCTCCTGGAGCGCCATGACGCTGTCGGCGTCGTGGCATGGGGGAAGTAGCGAGACGTTGACCGGCTGCCCGCTTCCGGGGCCGGACGGCGCGGCTGGGCCACCCGGATGTCCACCACGAACGGGAGGTATGCAGATGGCAGCGGACGCCAGCGAAAGCAAGCAGGATGACGAACTCGAGGAGATGGAAGACGCGCCGGAGCCGCAGACCGAGGAGAAGACCGAGCCAGCCGCGCCCCGCAAGCCGCGCTGGTGGTTGTGGTTGACCATCATCTTCCTGGTGCTGGTGCTGGCGGTGGTTGGGCTGGGCTGGTACACCAGCGTTCTGCGGGAACAGGTAGGGGCGTTGCAGGCGGAGGTTGATGCCGCTCAGCAGCAGGCGGGCAGCCTCGCGACGGCCGCCTCGGCAGTCGCCAACGAGCTGGTCCCGTTGGCCGAGGAATCGGCCCTGGTGGCGAAGCTGCGCCAGGCGTCGGGAGACCCGGAGGGGGCTGCCGGCGCCCTGCACCGCGCCAAGAAGATCGCGGATATGGCCCGCCGACTGACGCCGACCGGACGACCCGCGAGCCTGTCGGAGATAGAGCAGCAGACCGCGGAGGTGGAAGCCGCGCTCTCCGCCCGTGCCGAACCGCAGGCCCCGGACCAGGAGGCGACCGAGGAAGCGGAGGAAGGCGAGGCCACCGAGGAAGGGCCCGCGGCGGAGGCCGCCGAGGAAGAGACGCCGCCCCCCGACTAGCCGGTGAAGGCGCATGCCGGCGGGGTCCGCCGCGCTCTCCGTTGACGGTGCTGGCCTCGGTAGACGCTCGATCCGTCAGAGCGTGCCCGAGCTGACCGTGGATGGGGTGATCCTGGCGAAGTAGATCGTCCGGCAATCCTCGTAGGCCAGATAGACGGCTCCTGCGTCCTCGTCGTAGAAGCCGTCGGGGTATTGCGCGAGCCTTGGTGCGGCCACAAGCGTCCGCTTCACCCGCCATGACGCCATGTCATCGTCCGACACCCACATCTCCAGCGGCGTCCGGTACTTGTGGATGTCGGCCTCCACGTCGAAGTAGTCCTTCTCGCTCGGGTTGTGGAACAGCACAATCCGGCCATCGGGCAAGTTGATGAGGCGGGGCTTCGAGCCCGGGTTCGGGATGTCGGTCGGCCGCACCTCAGACCACGTACGACCCCCATCGTGTGAGTCCGTCCGCCACAGCCGGTTCGTTCTGTCGGCGCGTACCAGCATCGACAGGGCGCCGTCCGACAGCTCGGCGATGGCGTTCTCGAAGAATGGAATCCCCGGCGTCTCAGCGTCGGGTGTCTCCTTGCAGACGCGGCCGTGAGGGGTGAACGAGGCGAAATCGTCGTTGGGCTCCATCACGCCGAAGCAGTACAGGTTGTTGACGGCGACCGGCCCGCCGAAGTTGGCGAGGTGGATTGTTGATTCGTCCCAGACCCAGTTGTCGAGGTCGAACTCCCGCACCGGCTCGGTCCACGCAATGGGCAGCAGCACACGGCCATCCCGCAGATGGGTGCCGTGCCGAACGTCCACGCCCCGCTCGGTGATCCAATCCTCCTCGATGACGCGGTCTTCGGTGAACGACCGGCCATCGGGGCCGGTGCTCAGGATGTGGTTGGTCTTCCGGTACCGATGGCGGTCGCGCGAGCTGAACCAGAAGATGTGCGCTCTCCCTCGGTGAACGAGCATTGAGGGCGCCCAGGCTGATTGGTCCGGCAGGCTCACAAGCACCTCGACGTCGGACCAGGTGGCGCCATCATCGTCGCTGCGGATGGCGGCGACGATGTTCTCGAGTGCCCCGTCCCCCTGCCCTCCCGTGAAGAAGACGCAGCACAGCGACCCGTCGGGCAGTCGCCGGAGGAGGGGCTCACGCAGCCACGTGTAGGTCTCATTGACCGTGAAGATGGCCTGGGCGCTTTTTGACAACGGGTGCTCCTCCTCGTAGCCATACTGGGCTTACGGGTCGGCGTCTCCGGACGCATTGGGCTGTATGTGCTTGACGAACCGGCGGCTCTCCTCCCGGTACCCAACGCGCCGGTGGAATGCATGAGCCTCCTCGCGCCGCTTCCCGCTCGTCTTCTCGAGGCGCAGGCAGCGCACCCGCTTGACGCCTGGGCCGACCTTCCCTACAATCCCGCCGTCAGGAAGGAGGCCCACAAGTCATGTCTGGCCGAATGCCGATCGATCTCCGGCGCGCTCGCGCCTGCGCCCACCGCGGTGACAACAAGGCCGCGCCCGAGAACACCGTCCCGGCCATTCGCTTGGCTGCCGAGAAGGGCGCCCACCAGATCGAGTTCGATGTTGCCATGTCGGAGGACGGTGAACTCGTCATCATGCACGACCCGACCGTCGATCGGACCACCGACGGGACCGGTCACGTGAGAGAGCTGTGCTTCGACGAGCTGCGGCGCCTCGATGCGGGAAGCTGCAAGTCGCCTGAGTACGCGGGCACCCAGATCCCGACGTTGCGCGAAGTCCTTGAGGCGGCGCCCCCACCCGTCCTGCTCAACTGCCATCTGCGTGAGGCACCCGGCCTGCCGGAGGAGACGGTCCGCCAGATCATCGAAATGGGGCGCGTGGACCAGTGCTTCCTCGCCTGCACCGCCGCTCAGGCGCAGGCCGCCAGGGTGGTATGCCCCGAGATCAGCATCTGCAATCTCGACGGGCAAGGGCCGCCGAGCAGCGACTACCCGCGGCGGACCATCGAGCTGGGCGCCGAGCTCATCCAGATCTGGGGCTGGGATGACTCGATGGCGGAGGCAGTCGCCCGCCTGCATGACGCCGGCGTGACCGTCAACTACTTCGGGACCTCGGAGGCCCCGATGATGCGCCAGCTCATCGAGGCCGGCGTTGACTACATCCTCACCGACGATCTCGACCTCATGTTGTCGGTCCTGGCGGAGTACGGCGTCCCGCCACTGAGCACGTAGTCACTCCTCTTCCCGGTCCTCGGGGCGGCGCGGCTTCTGCTCTCTGAGGAACTTGCGGAGGACCGTCTGCGGCCCCCAGCGCCGGAGGTCGCTTAGTCTCCGCGGCTTCTCCGCCGACCCGTACGCCTCCCAGTGCACCATCTCCGACAGCTCCCGCCTCGGGGGCGGCTTCGTCTCGCCCTCCTCGTATCCGAGCGTCACCAGGCCCACTACGGTCATCGAGCGCGGCACGCGCAGCAGTTCCTTCACCTTCTCCTCCTTGAGGCCCCCGATCCAGCAGGTCCCCAGGCCCCGGTCGGCGGCGGCGAGGAGGATATTGGCGCCGGCGAAGATACAGTCGTCCCGAGCGAACGGACCCCGCCGCTTCCGCCCGCAGACCGCAATGACGACGGGCGCGTGACCGACGTGCTGGGAGTGAATGACGTAGTACCGCGCCAGCTCACTCAGCTCTCGGCGGGTCTGCTCATCGGTCACCACCACGAAATCCCACGGCTGCATGTTCATCCCCGACGGCGCCCAGCGGGCCGCTTCGAGGATCGCCTCGATGTGCTCCCGCGGGACGGGATCGGGCTTGTAGCGTCGGACGGAGCGCCTGGCTGCGGCCAATTCGTTGAAGGATGCCATGGTCACTCAGCAGTTGGCTTCAGGATGCCACGGGTTCAACTGGGAGCTTCCACTGGATCCGCGTATCGTCCTGCCACCATGTTGCCCGTTAAGCAGCGGACATCCGGCCGCTGAGCCCACCACGGGCGTCTGCTGACTGGCGCGCGCCCGCGTATCGCGCCGTTGACGCCACACCGCCCGTAGGGCGGGCGAGCTCTTCGATTGGCGCGCTAGCGCCGGCCCTAGCGACTGTTGACAGCGCCATTCGTATGCAGTACAATCCGCCGAACTTACAGGCGACCAAAGACGGTGACAGGGAGTAGTAGGCGGGGGGAGGTTCACAGAGAGGCTGCCGGAGCTGAGAGGCGGCCATCCCGATCTTGCCGAAACTCGCCCTTGAGTCGCGTGCCGAACGGTCCCGCCGAGGCGGGACCCACTAGGTTACGACGGAGCGCCCACCGTTACCCGGGCGTCGGCATCGGGGTCGCAGGTTGGCCCCCGCGCCGGTAGAGCGGGCCGCGGAACGCGGCCAAGAAGAGTGGTACCGCGGAAGCTTCGAGCCTCCGTCTCTTCAGGGGACGGGGGCTTTTCTCATTATGGTTGGCCGGGAGGTGTGAAGATGGCGACGGAACGACCCGTTGCCCGCGCACTCGGGCGGTTGGCCTCTGCTGCATGCCCGTCGGGCTGAGACACAGCCAACCGCACCGAGAAAAGGAGCAGACCATGGACAACCGAGTCCTGATATTCGACACCACGCTGCGCGATGGCGAGCAATCCCCCGGTGCCAGCATGGACCGGGACCAGAAGATCCTCCTGGCCCGGCAGCTCGCCCGTCTGCGCGTGGACATCATCGAGGCCGGCTTCCCGATCTCCTCACCCGGCGACTTCGCCTCGGTAAAGGAGATCGCGTCCACCATCCGCGGGCCCGTCATCGCGGGTCTGGCCCGGGCGCGAGAGGAAGACATCGACTCCGCCTGGCGGGCCGTAGAGCCGGCCGAGAAGCCCCGTGTCCACACCTTCGTCGGCACCAGCGACGTCCACGTCAAGCACCAGCTCCGCAAGACCCATGCCGAGGTCTTGGCGATGGCCGTCAATGCTGTCAAGTTCGCCAGGGAGCGATGCGCGGACGTCGAGTTCAGCCCCATGGATGCAACACGAACCGACCGGCAGTACCTGGTGGACGTGGTAACGGCGACGGTCGAGGCGGGTGCCACAACGATCAACATTCCCGACACCGTGGGCTACACCACGCCGTGGGAGATGCACGACCTGATCGCCTTCCTGCGAGAGACAGTGCCGGGCATGAACGACGTGGTCATCTCCGTCCACTGCCACGATGACCTCGGACTCTCGACCTCCAACTCCCTGGCCGCCGTTCGGGCGGGCGCGCGCCAGATCGAGTGCGCCGTCAACGGCCTCGGGGAGCGTGCCGGCAATGCGTCCCTGGAAGAGATCGTGATGGCCCTGAAGACGCGGAGAGATGCCTTCGGCGTCGAAGTCGGCACGAATACGAGCGAGATCACCCGGACGAGCCGGATGGTCAGCAGCTTCAGCGGCTTCGTGGTGCCGCCGAATAAGGCCATCGTCGGCGACAACGCCTTCTCGCATGAATCGGGCATCCACGCGGACGGGGTCATCAAGGAGCGGACCACCTTCGAGATCATGAACCCGCAGGATGTAGGGATCAGCGCGAGCGCCATCACGCTGGGCCCGCGCTCGGGCCGGGCGGCTCTGAAGAAGCGGCTGGAGGACCTGGGCTACCCGGTGGAAGGCCAGGAGCAGCTCGACGCGATCTACCAGCGCTTCCTGGCCCTGGCCGACCGCAAGAAGCAGGTCCACGACGAGGACCTGGAGACGCTGATGGAGGCCAATGGCGCCCCGAGCGCTGGCACTTACCGCTTCGTCTCGGCCGTGGTGACTGCCGGCACCGACCAGCCCTCGGCTACCGTGAAGCTGGAGCAGGACGGCGAGACCTTCGAGGGCTCCGGCACCGGGAACGGCCCGGTCGAGGCGGCTTGCCGGGCGATAGACGACGCCACGGGTCTCAACGGCACGCTGGAGGACTTCTCCGTTCACGCCGTCACCCGCGGCAAGGACGCCATCGCCCAGGCGCGGATCCGGGTCGTCCTGGGCGACGACGACGCCATTGGCCGCGGCGCGGACGTGGACACCATGGTGGCCAGCGCCAAGGCCTACCTCAACGCGATCAACAAGCTCATCGTCGCCAGCCGGAAGGCGTCAGACGACACGTAGTATGCGTTGACTTCAGAGGGCGGGCGCTGTTAGCGGCGCGTCCGCCCTCCTGCCTACTACTGCCGGGGAGGTCGTGCCATGCCGACACGCGAGGAAGCCCACGAATTGCTCTGCGAGTACACACAGAACCCGAACCTCCGCAAGCACGC